>JBEHWP010000080.1:0-13185 GCA_040217665.1 Vulcanimicrobiota bacterium | reverse complement strand
AAGACAGGAGCAAATCGGCAGAAGTTCTGGAAAAATATAAAGGAGAAACGGATTCATGGGCAAAGGCTTTTTCTGGAATAGCGCTGGGCAGAACAGAATACAGTGAAGCAGAAGAAGAATTAACCGGAGCACTTGACTCGACGGATACCCTTGTAAAAGCATCATCAATCATTGCTCTGTCAGATATCGGTTCTGAACATATAAAAGGAAGATTGAAGGATATTTATGAACAGAGTTCCGGTACAGACTATGAAAAAGTGGCTTCTGTTTACGGTATGATTAAATTCGGCAATAAAGATTATGAGAATATATTAACAGGCTATTTAAAGAATGATGACAGTTTTGTAAGAGGTCTTGCCGCACTCTGTATGGAAGAACTTTCTATGAAAGAAATGGTTCCTGCCATTCAGGAAGCACTTGATAGAGAAGATTCTCCTCTTTCAAGGCTTGTTATGATAAAAGCTATTGAGACTCTTACAAAGTAAAGGAACGTAACGCGTAACGCGTAATGCGTTATGCGTTACGACACCTTTTATTAAACAGGTAAGCAGTGGGTAAGACAGACCTGTTACCATTCACTGCTTACTATTCACGACTCACTTTCCCCTCACGGAGATAAAACATATGGAAGAAAAAACATGGCATTTATCTGACGGAGAAGACCCCGCTTTTATTGACAGTATAGAAAAATCCACCATAGAATTAAGCCATATTTATGAAAGAATAAACAGCAAGAAACTCTCTTTTGAAGAAGCAAAAATTACAGAAGACTGGAACATAGGCGATATTATTCTTGACCTGTATGAAGTTAAAGAAATACTCGGACAGGGTGCTTTCGGGAAGGTCTATAAGGTTTACCACAGGGGATGGAACAGTTATCTGGCAGTCAAAACCCTTCACAGTCATCTTATAAGTGATGAAGAACATAAAAAAGCATTTATAAAAGAATGTCAGGGATGGGTTAATCTCGGTCTTCATCCCAATATTGTAAGCTGTTATTATGTCCGCCTTCTGGGAGGTTTACCCAGAATTTTTCTTGAATACATAGACGGAGGAACACTGGCATCGGTCAAAAAAGATAAAGAATTGAAAAAAATATTAGATTATTCGATTCAATGTCTGGACGGGCTGATTTTTGCCCATAATAAAGGCCTGATACACAGAGACATAAAACCTCTCAACTGCCTTTTAACTGCCGGCGGAGATCTGAAGATTACAGATTTCGGCATTGCCTCAGGTCTCTCAGGATTCGATAGTACAGAAAATTCCGTAATAGAAAATCCTGCCGGCACACCTGCCTATATGCCTCCTGAACAGTGGAGCCGGGGAATTTCAGGTCCCTGGAGTGATATATATTCCTTCGGTATAATGCTTTACGAACTGTGCTGCAGTAAAAGACCTTTTGACGAAGGTCACGAACCTGTCGTTGTTTTAAAAGCCAGACATCTTACCATAGAACCTGAAGATCCCCGTAATATTAATAAAAACATACCGGAAAACCTTTCTGCCTTTATTTTAAAGTGCCTTGCAAAAAAGCCGGAAGAACGTTATAAAAATTGCGAAGATGCAAGAAGTGAACTTGTCAAAATCTATGAATCTGTTGCATCCAGACCTTATAGCCGTAAAAAACCGCAGGAAGGAAGACTTCTGGCCGATGGTCTTAATAACAGAGCTGTTTCAATGATAGATCTCGGAAAGAAAAAAGAAGCAGAGAATATTTTAAATGAAGCATTGAGAGCTGAGCCATCCCATCGGCAATCGTTATATAACAGGGGACTCCTTATGTGGCGAAGCGGCAGACTGACAGATGGGGAATTAATAAGACAGATGGAAGAGGCAGGAAAAATTAATTCCAGAGGTTATATGATACCATATCTGACATCTCTCATACACATGGAACGGGGTAGTAGCTCTGAAGCAGTAAATTTGTTAAAAAAAGCTCTTTCTGTGGCAGGAGACAGAGATAAAAATGAAATAGAAAAAACCCTTCAAAAAGCCATTGAACAAAAGGAAAGTTCTCTGAAAGTCTTCAGAGGGCATACAGGGTGGGTGAATTCCGTATGTATTTCTTCTGATGAAAAGACAGGACTCTCAGGAAGTCAGGATTTAACTCTAAACCTGTGGAATCTTTCTGACGGTACATGTATAAAAACCATGAAAGGTCATACCAATTTCATTACTTCTGTAAGTATATCTTCTGATGGAACGAAAGGTCTTTCAGGGAGCAGAGATAAAACAATTCGCCTATGGGATCTTAAATCAGGAACATGTATCAGAACCTTTGAAGGTCACAAAGGCCCTGTAAATTCCGTAAATATCTCTTCAAACGGAACACTTGCCATATCCGGTGGAACAGATAAAATTATATATATATGGGACATAAAGTCAGGACATATTATAATGGAATTTGAAGGGCACAGTGATTCTGTAGAATCGGTATGTTTTTCACCTGCCACCTGCTTTGCTCTGTCAGGCAGTAAAGATAAAACTGTCCGTATCTGGGATCTCAAATCAGGTAAATCCATACAAATCCTGGAAGGCCATAAAAATAGAATAAATGCCGTAAATATTTCGTCTGACGGAAAATTTGCACTTTCAGGAAGCGGGAGTGAAACAGGTTCTAAAGACAATACAATCCGCCTGTGGGATTTAAGTAACGGACAGTGTATTAATATATTCAGAGGACACAGTAATTTCATTTCCTCTTTATCCATATCCCGTGACGGAAGATTCATACTTTCAGGCAGTGAAGATAGAACCATTCGTTTATGGGACAGAGAGACAGGTCAATGTATCAGAACCATTGTTTTTTCTACAGGAATAAGTTCTGTGTCCATGTCGCCTTCAGGGAAATTTGCTCTCCTGGGAAGTAGAAAATTTTCCTCCATGTCTTCAGAAGATACAACTGTTCATCTATGGAATCCGGAACATGGCAGTCAGGGAACATTCCAGATTGTTCAGCCCCAGAGTTCACTTAAAGCCATGGAAGACTCCGTAAAATTTGATGAATGTTTAAAAGAAGGGAAGGAATATTTCAAAAAAGGTTTTTACAGGGAAATGTTTCAGGCTATAGACAGAGCACGTAATATTCCCGGATATGAAGAGTCAAAAGATGCCCTTGATTTAAAATATAAAGCTTCAATAAAAGGTATAAGATATGGACTTAATGGTGCATGGTTTCTGAGAAATTTTGAAGGTCATAAAAACAGAGTAACATCTATTACCGGTGATGACAGATTTATTCTTTCCGGGAGTCACGATAAAACAATAGCTCTGTGGGATATGGAAAAAGGCTGTGTCATTAAAACACTTGAAGGTCATAACAGGTCAGTTACTTCTATATGTATGTCTTCAGACGGAGTCTTTGCTATGTCTGGAAGTGAAGATAATACGTTACGTATGTGGCTTATAGAAAGCGGTGCATGCCTTAAAGTATTTGAAGGCCATAAATCGGGAGTGACTTCTGTCTGTATGTCTCCGGCAGGGGACTACGCCATATCCGGAAGCTGGGATAAGACAATCCGCCTCTGGGATACTGGAGGGAAATGCCTGAAAACCTTCACAGGCCATACGGAAAGTATCACATCACTGTGTATGTCTTCTGACGGAGAATTTTTTCTCTCAGCCAGTATGGATAAAACTATACGTATGTGGGATATAAGGAAGGGTACAGTTACTAAAATTCTTGAAGGTCATAGTGACAGTGTTACTTCCATATCTATTTCCAAGGACGATAAATGGCTCATATCCGCTTCCAGAGACGGTATCATGTATCTGTGGGATTTAGAAAAAGGCTCTTCTGTAAAAACCTTTAAAGAGCACAGAGGAGCAATCACGTCAGTATCTTTCCTTCATGACGGAAAATTCTGTATATCTTCAGGTGAAGACGGTAAATTACTTATATGGGATCTGGAGAAGGGAAGAACGGTAAGGGTTCTGGAAGGCCACACAGGCGCTGTTTTATCCATTTTTATTACATCTGAAGGAAGATTTTTACTGTCATCAGGTGAAGAAGGGATAATCAGAATCTATGAACTTGACTGGGATTATGAATTTCATGGTAAAAAACCTTCCTTTGAAGATATAAGACCTTATATAAAAACATTTCTCCATAACAGAGACTGTGACAGTGAAGAAAATTTTCAAAAATTTATTGTAACACTCGGTCTGTGCGGATACGGATGGATCGGCGAAGAAGAGGTAAGAAAAGAAGTTGAGAAAATTAATTCTACCTTTAAAAAACAGACTCCGTTGATTGAATATATTACAAAACCGGTTTTAAGTAAAAGTGATATAGAAAAATTTGATTCTATCATAGAAACAAAAACCAATAATTTCTTTAATATTTTAAAGGAATCACTGAAGAAAAAAAAGATTATCCTGGCAGGTTCAGTCATAGTTACCTTTATTATTTTTATTCTGCTGGCAAATATATTATTCCCCGGTAACAGAACAGAAAAATTAATAGAAAAATTAACATCTACAGATAAAGAAACGCAGGAATTTGCAATAAAATCTCTTATAAAAAAAGGGGATTCTGCAGTAAAGCCACTTATTGAAGCATTAAAAGATGAAAATCCTGCAAAAAGAGAAATGTCGGCTAAAACGCTTGGAGAAATAGGAAGTAATGTGGCAATAGAACCTCTCATAATGCTTCTGGGAGATTTATATCCTTCAGTGCAGCAGGCATCTATGGAAGCACTAAAAAAAACAGGGAAACCTTCTGTAGAGCCTCTTATAAAAGAGCTGAACAATAAATCTTCCTCTGTGAGAAAAAACGTTTTAACCATTCTCGGAGACATAAGAGAGCCGGCCTCTGTAAAACCGGTCATCCCCCTTCTTATAGATGATTCATCAGAAGTCCGGATAAAAGCAAAAGAAGTAATAAAAACATTTGATAAATATGCTGTACCATGTCTGATTGAAGCGCTGAATGATAAAAAACCTTCTATAAGAGAAATTTCGGCAGAAATACTCGGAGAAATAAAAGACAGACGGTCAGTGGAACCTTTAATTTTAAAACTGAAAGATAAAGACCGGTCAGTAAGAGAAAAATCCCTTAAAGCCATTATAAATACAGGTGATGATTCCGTAGAAATCCTGATAAAGTACCTTAATAATAAAGACAGAGATATCAGAAAAAACGTAATCTTTGCTACAGGGGAAACAGGTAGCAGAAGAGCAGTAAAACCACTGAGTCTTATGATAAAAGATAAAGACAGTGAAATAAGAAGATATACTGCAGAGGCTCTCGGAAAAACAGCTGATACAGGTGCAGCAGAACCGCTTCTGGACATGTTCCTTTATGATAAAGATGAACATGTTAAAGAAAGTGCTCTCAATGCTCTCAGGGTAAAGACCATTGCAGAAGCTTCCATTCCTTTAATTTCAGGGTACAGAGAAGAAGAAATCAAAAAAATCGCAGTACTTTTAAAAGATGAAATTACGGCACCGCTCATAGAAAAGCTCGGTCATGATACACAGGACAGAATAAAAGCAATAAAAATACTCGGATTTACAGGTAACAATCTCTGTATTAATCCGCTGATTGAACTGCTGAAAGACAAAAATCCAAAAGTAAGGAAACAGGTTCTGGAAAGCCTGGCAATGTTTTACAGGGAACCTGTTGCAGTAAAAGCTGTTAAAAATTCAGTAAAAGACAGTGATATTGAGATAAGGAACAGTGCTATTTCGCTGTTAAAAGAGATGGTAAACAACTGTATAAAGAGTCTTTATGACCATAATGATACAGCAATATGGGAACAGGATGTGAGAGCCATAGGAGAAGCAGGAGATATTACTGCAATTAAACCGCTTATTGACTTTGTTCGAAACAGAATTTCCGCTTATGACAGTAGTGATTTTGCATCAGAAGCTCTGGCACGTATGGGGCAGCCGGCAGTACGGCCCCTCATAGAATTACTTGAATATGGTAGAAATGACGCTAAAATATGTGCCATAAAAGCTCTGGGAAAAATAAAGGACAGGGAAGCTGCAGAACCTCTCATGAAGGTTTTTTATAATTATGAGGGAGAAGAGGTTCGTATCAATATCCTGGAAGCACTCGGAGAGATCGGAGAACCTGCATCAGTTAAAATGTTGATTGAAACCCTGAAAGGTTACGGAGGTGCAGGTATAAGGCTCAGATTAGCTGCAGCAGAAGCTCTGGGGAAAACAGGCAGTGCCGATGCAATAAAACCACTAGAGGATACAGGTAATAATGTAAAGGAATCCCTTCAGTTAAGAGATGCTGCAAGGAAAGCACTTGGTAAAATAAAATCGTGACGGGTGATGCGTATTTTCACCGGTACCGGGCGACCAAGGGGGTAGCCTCTACGACTCACTCTTCACCCTTCACTCCGAAATCCTAGCTTCAGGTATATGTCGAAGAACCAGTTCTGCCTGTTCTTTCCAGGAATTAAAAGAAGGATAAACTATCAGGATCAGAAAAAATGACGGTATTGCAAAGTAATAAAACAGATAGACTGAATGAAAAATCATATAGAGACCCAGTCCGTATATAGCAATAGATTCCCGAAAAGCAAGATTAATAATAAAAGAACTCATCAAAGCCCCTCCTACTGTAACAGTGTCAGGAGTGGCTTTTATTTTTTGCGCAATAGTTTCCGTATTTAAAAGCTTTTTCTGGAGAAAAGCACAGATAAACATCTGAGAGATGCTTAAAAAGGCAAAACTTACAACAAAGGTGTTTTTCATATCCTGTTTAATGCTCTCGATTGGTGGTAAAGGAGAGAGTTTTTTCTCCCATACATATACCAGAACACCGTATAAAAATATACTTACGAGAAATATCGCCCATATAACAACAACGCTGGAATAGACTCTTTTAAGAGCATTTTCCTGAGACTGATCCATCTGTTATCACCTTTCTGTTAAAAATAATGGCCAGTTTTCACTGACCATTATTTTCACATTAATTCTAAGATTCTTTACTTTCTTTAATCTTCTGGCCATTTAAGAGAATTATAATAAACCATGCCATAAGTAGGCATAATCCACAATTAATAAGAAGCCATATCTTATCAAGTACCGGCGGTATCCAGATCATTTTAGCATCATTGCTCAGTGCTGCATAGAGAAGATGTCCTGCCACACCTGCATTAAATCCAATGATTAATTTATTAACCACAGGGAGTCTTCCCAGAAGAAGTGTTAAAATCAAAGGGAAAAGAGCACTGTAGAAAACCGGTGTCATATGGTATGATGCTCCGAAGAAAGCTATTTCCCACTGAGGAAATCCTGAACATATTATCTGTTTATATAAAGGTACGGCTATACCGAAAAAAGGAAGGAAAAAGAGACCGCTCGAACCTGTAATATTTCCTATAAAATACAGAGGAGATGAAGGAGCACTTTTTACATTATATTTATTCTGAAATACATAAAATAAACCTGTGAGAAGGAACAGACCGAAGAGAAGTTTTACAAATCCTCTGAGCAGTCCGGCATGCATAACTGCACTTCTGGCATCTACAATACCGGCACCGTAACCGCTATCCAGATCTTTAGGGACATTTTTACTGGCCGAATCTTTAAGGATCTGTTCTACTGCTTCAGGATTGGTAACGCCGAGGGATGAAATCATTGCAGCCACTCCTGCTACATGGGGAGATGCCATAGATGTACCCTGAAACAGATAGTAATCATCTGTAGACGGGTTCATTCTTCCGATAGTATTCTGAAGGACTCCGTCCTTTTTACCGTCACCGTTCTGATCAACCCTGAGGTCTCCGCCCGGTGCGGCTATGTCAATATTTTTACCTTTATTGGAATAAAAAGTAATTTCTTTATCATATCTTACGGCAGATACGGCAATACATTCAGGATATGCGGCAGGATATCCAATACGGGTTGAACTGCTGTTGCCTGCAGCACACACTATAGTAACACCTTTTTTATAGGCATAGGTGCAGGCTGAGCCGAGAATCTTACTGTTAAAAGGCCCTCCAAGGCTCATATTGATAACCTTTGCACCGTGATCAGCTGCGTATCTTACAGCATCGGCAATATCTGCAAGACTTCCGAAACCCTGGGCACTGAGTACTTTAAGGGGCATTATTTTACAGTTATAGGCAATACCTACAACGCCTTTACCGTTATAGGTGCTCTGTGCAATAGTGCCTGCTACATGAGTTCCATGACTGTTATCGTCACATGCCTGTGCTCTGTCATTTATAAAATCATAACCTTCTGTAAAATTTGTATTTTCCAGGTCTTCCGCTCTGTGAAATTTATCATAATTCAGATAGGCCACTCCTGTATCTATAACTGCTACTATGACATCTTCACCGGTATTTATATCCCATGCATCCCTTACCTTTATCTGATCCATATGCCACTGATATTTATAAAGGGGATCATTCGGAACAGCACTGTAAGCATAATAAATGTAATCAGGTTCTGCATATTCCACCACAGGATCATGGGAAATTTTCTCTGCAAGTGTTCCTGTTTCACTGTCATCTACCTTTACTGTCATAAGTTTTTCAGCTTCCGAATATGTACTGTTAAGAGTTAATTCACCAATACCATATTTATTTCTGAAATTTTGAATTTCAGCTTCAGTAACATTATCCCTGAAATCTATGACTATTTTCCCGGGAATAAAAGATAATTTTTCTTCTTCCCCTCCATGCAGTGTCCGGGTCATATCTGCATTTTTACTGCATCCGGGCAAAAAAGCTATTAAGATTAATAAAAGAAAAGAGAGAAAAAAATTTTTCATATGTTTAACCTCCTTATAAATCGTAGCACATGATACGTAACGCGTAACGCGTCACAAACGTTAATGTAATCCTGACAACATAGCGAGCAGCATAAAGAGAATAAATCCTCCCATACTTACCAGAAACAGACCAAGTCCCCATCTATTCCATGTTCTTTCAGTCTCTTCGAAATGTTGTAAATTCCTGAAAGGTTTGTAAGTCCATGCCAGTTCATTTCCTTTTGCTCCCAGATAAAAAGAAGCAATTATACTCAGAGGACCGAAAAAAAATGAAGCAAGTAAAAGACCTATTCCAAAAGGAACCATATTATGACAGACAAGCCATATCCAGGTAAAAATAAAAGCCCCCCAGTTCCATCCTTCTCTTGCCATATTTAGAAGTTTCGGATCATTCCCCGAAGGAAGATATGTATTGCATACAATACCATACTGAGATTTCCCTCCACTATTGAAGGTTCCCACTTCGGGATAACCTGCACGTTCGGGATAACCTGCACGTTCGGGATAATCTGCACATTCGGGATAACCTGCACGTTCGGGATAACCTGGATCCTCTGAATATCGGGTTTCTTCATCTGTATCATAAAAATCAGAATTGCCGTATTCCAGAGGACTTCCACATTCAATACAGAATTTAACAGAAGAACTGTTCTGAAATCCGCATTTTTGACATGTCATATTTTGTTCACCCCTAATAAAATCTAAAATCGGAAAAGAGAACTACCAGTAAAATTATCAGTGCCGGTATCAATCCTACAAAGATAATAACAGGAATATGTTCGGCAAACAAATGACCAAAGGCAGATAGAGTAGAAAGAAAAGTAAGTCCAGAAATAGCACAAAAGGTAAAAATAGACATACCAATAGCTGTGACAGCCTTTGTTGATAATTTAAGAGGCGGGACATCCTGCTTTATGAGAGCACTTATATCCCTTTCTCTTCTACTCATATAGTCGTTTTCTCTTACAGAAGGGGGAGAGAAAGATTGCCTGTAAGGTCCTCTGTCAGCAGGAGGAGAGACAGACTGGTTATAGGCGCCTCTGCTGTACATAGACAGGGTATCTCTGAAAGCTGCCATATGTTCATATCTGTCATCAGCTTTTTTCTGAAGTGCTTTGTTTATTATTTTTTCAAGTTCCGGTGTTATCTGCGGATTAAGATGCCTGGCAGGGGGAAAATGAAAAGGAGTAATAGTAGGGTCATAGCCTGTAAGTAATTGAAACAGTATGACTCCCAGGGCATATATATCAGATTTAGGTGTTGACTGACCGAGTCTGGATGCCTTAAACTGTTCAGGTGCTGCATAGCCGGGCGTTCCAAATCTGAGAGTATCTGTAATTTTGGAAGGATCATATCTTCTGGCAATACCAAAATCTACAATTCTGGCAGAGCCGGAAGGACTTATTATTATATTGGCCGGTTTTAAATCACGATAAACTATAGGGCCTGAGCTCTGAGTGTGGAGATAATCCAGAGCTTTTGCTATTTCTATACCCCAGTAGATAACATCATCAACAGGGAGAGGACCTTTTTTCTTCTGTATTATACTTTCAAGGCTTTCTCCTTCGACAAATTCCATGATAAGATAATTTCTGTTCCAGTGAGTAAAAGTGCCGTAAAACTTCGGCAACTGGGGATGATTTAGCTGCCCTAAAAATGCTATTTCCGTCTGAAAAGTCTGAAAAGCTATCTGCTCCTGTTCAGGATCATTCAGGTTTGCAATAAGTTCCTTGATGGCATATCTGTTCTGAGGGCGGCCAACTTCTTCTACAAGATAAACCGTTCCCATTCCGCCTTTGCCAAGCAGTTTTATTACACTATAGGTGTTGTTCAATAAAGTTCCAGGCATCAAGTCAATCATTTTATTACCAGCCTCAGGAGCGTAACGCGTGATGCGTAAACTGTATAACATTAGATTTAGATATAGAAATATCTTAATCGAAAATAGAAAATTAGTCAAATATTTCTCGAAATCTATCTGTTCCTGTAATTAAAATCACTGATATATAATATAATCTTTATGATATAATAAATTACCGGGCCGGACACTGGTATATTATGCTTATTTTCCTCACTTTATGAGAATTAAATATAGATTGTGTATACTCACCCCGGTAATACATCCTCCCGTCACGCGTCACGCATCACGGGTCACGCCAAAAAGAAAGGTGCATTTTTTATGATAGATACAAAAGCAAAAGAATTCTTAAAAGAGCTTCTGAAAACCCCGGGCCTTCCCGGCTATGAACTGCCTGCTCAGAATGTGTGGAAAAATTATGTAAAAAAATTTTCCGATGAAGTTTCTACCGATAATTATTATAATGGTATAGCAAAATTAAACGGAGAAGGTTATCCGAAGATTATGCTCATAGCCCATATGGATCAGATAGGACTTATGGTAAATTATATAGATGACAAAGGCTTCATCTATCTCAAGACCCTTGGTTATAACTATCCTGCATCACTTCTTACAAGAGAAGTTTCTATTATGACATTAAAACATGGAGATATACCCGGTATTATAACATTCCCTGAAGAACTTTATAATAAAGACGAAGGGAATAAACTGACCTTAAATAAACTCTTTGTAGATATCGGAGCATCTTCTCCGGAAGAAGTAAAAGAAAAAGTCAGAGTAGGGGATTATGTGGCAATAAAAAGCAATCCCTTTGAAATCGGGAATAACTGTCTTGTGTCCCCCGGTCTTGATGATAGAACAGGCTGTTTTGCCATCGCTGAGGTTCTGAGAGAACTGTCAGACAAAGAATTCAAACCATGTGTTTTTGCCGTAACATCTGTTCAGGAAGAGGTAAATTCCCTGGGAGCAAAACTTAAATCAGAAGAATTAAAACCTGACATTGCAATAATAGTAGACATTGAACTTGCTTCCGATTATCCCGGCACAGACAAAACAAAAAAACCTGATATAGAAATGAGAAAAGGTCCTGTAATCAGCCGGGGACTGTGCAACAACAGATTTATAAGCCACAGACTTATGGAAATAGCAGAAGAACATTCCATACCATATCAGTTATATCCTGATAATACATCAAACAATACCGATCTTTTCACTGTAGTAAAAACAGGTGCACTCGCCTGTGTTATAACCATTCCTACAAGATATTATCATACCCCTGTAGAAATGGTAGATTATGTTGATATTGAAAATACGGTTAAATTAATTACAGAATTTATACTCTCATTCAATAAGAGTCCTGATGGGTGGGAAGAATATTGTAAAAAATAACAGAGATTATGGTCAGGGGTTGTCAGGAAATAACTACTTTATCGTAATGCGTGATGCGTGATGAGTAACGAGATGATAATACAGGTTATTTTTTTACAGTCCCTTATCATAATGGCAACCATAATTCCATAAATATATCATTTTTACAGGAATCATCTACGGTACGTTCTTTATATTCCTTGAAGCCGAGTTTTTTGCTTAAATTTATTATAGCTGTATTTGATGGATGATGATTGGTTGTAATTCTTTTAATATTCCTTTCAATACCTGTAGTAATAACCTTTTTTCTGATATTCTCGGCAATACCTTTACGTCTGAAATCAGGATGAACAACAGTATTGGTTATATGTAATCTGCCTTCTTCAATTTTATCTGAAAGTCTTCCATCTATAAATGCAGAATAGCCGATAATGTTATTATTCATTTCTGCAACCAGTATTAATTTACAATCTATCTGAGACATATAAAAATTATTAATCTCTTCCTCCAGTTCCGGTTCGGCAATAATATGCCATGTAGAAAGAGCAAGTTTCGATAAAAAAGAAATAGATTTAATATCTTCACGTAATGCAAACCTGATAAGAAGGTTTAATACATTCAAGCCATTGACCTTCCTTCTGCAAGAGTTTTCAAATTCTTCATTACCTCGTGCCAGTATTTTTCACTGTATGCCATGGCTTCTTCTCTTTCTTTCTCCGGAAAAATTTCCCACCCTTCATGAGTTATTTCCAGAATGGTTCCTGCAGGTTCGGGATAAGTGTTCAGAGTAACTGTCGTATCACATGGCCATACGGCACATGTCCATGAAAAAGAAATATTTCTTCCTTTTTCCATACTAATTATATGGCCTGAATAACCTGATTTATCATCTACAATGGCTTTTTCTTTAAATTCAACAGACCACCATTTTTTTATTTCTTCTTCCCTGTTTAAAAAATTCCACACTATGTGCATGGGGATATGGATATATATTTTTTCTTTAATTTTCACAATGGCCCTCACTTTCTAAAAACTATTCTTATTTAACGTTAAATACAGTACAGAAACAGCATTATAAAAAATAGTAAAATAATTATAACATAAAAGAATAAGCAAATAAAATCCTGAACAGTTTATGGTTGAACAGACAATGACCGGTCATAAGCATTTCTCCCTTACAGGTTATGAGAATTAAAAATCAACTATAAAAGCA
>JBEHWP010000079.1:0-13192 GCA_040217665.1 Vulcanimicrobiota bacterium | reverse complement strand
TTCAATGTTATTATACAGGTTATTAGTCATATCAGTTATTAGATGTTCCATTTGATAAAAACTTATAAGAAAATCCTCCGAAAAAATGAATATAACAAAAAATTCAACATAAAAAATTTAGATAGGGCTCTCAGAGAGAACACTATTTTTATGCCAGTGTCTCAAAAGTAATTTTTCGTTTATTAAAATTAAATCAAGGTAAAATATGAAAACTATAAAATCTATCTACCTAAAAGTCTTATTGAAGTATTCATGTTTTATAACAATAGCAAGATTGACTTTTAGGTCAGCTACAGTCCTCCTACCTGTATCAAAGCATTAAGACAATTAAATCTCCAAATATATTAGTATTCTATTAATACAGGTTTCTTAGTTAATAAATTTGTTTAACAAAGCAAAACATTAATTAGATAGATGCTTTGTCATAGATACAGATCTCTGAAAATGCATCAAGAGATTTGGTGTAGGTAATTTAACATTCTGTAGTATTTACCCCATTATAGTATTTACCCCACCTTTAGTACAAGAACTATTAGGCGATAACCCTTGGCTATAACATCCGATTGTATTACCTTCACCTGTGTTACAGGTGCCTGCAGCTCCAGTTCCGTTAGCTCGACATACTCCTAAACCGCTAGAGTTATTTTCTTGTCCAAGAGAGCATAAATCGTATGTAGCTGAACCAGGCCTGCAGTAACCAAAAGCATTCTGCATACTATCAAACTTACATATTTTGGGTTTTTGGTATCTCATTTTTTGTCATATCCTTTCTATCTTTTTAAGTGCATCTTACTAATATCTTTACCTTTTTAGAATTTTGATAATTTTCTAATATTGAATTTGATAAATCCTTCCTTTACTTAATAAATACTTTTTTAAACTATTGTTTTATTCTGCCGGCTATCAGGGAACAGTCCAGCTTCTTTTGCAGTATCACAGTACCAGCATGGTGACCAGAAACTCTTATGTCTATAATAATTCTGGGCAATGCAGTAACCAAGACACATACCTTTCATCAAACAGTCTCCGCAGATGCCTTCCAGCTTCTGTGGAAGTCCTTCTCTTATCTCATTTAGATATTTATTTTTCTCCCACACTTCCCTGAGCAGGTCTTTACCTATATATCCAAATACAAGCTCAGGCACAGTCTCTCCAATACCGCAGAGAGCATAGGAACCATCTGCCAGGACTCCCAGTATACCAAAGATACCGCATGTGCCGCATCCGTCTCCTGTGTCACCGAACATTTTACCGAGAGGCCTGAAGGCATGAGGATGACTGTAATGAAGTCTTATCTTTGCTTTATCGGAAAGCTCAGTCTCAACCCACCGGCCAATCTCAACCAGTTCCTCAATAGTAAGAGCCTCTCCGTCCTTATGCATCTCCTCACCTCTTCCTGTAGGCTGCATCAGGTTAAACTTCACTGAACCTGCTCCCAGAGACTCTGCAAGTCTGACCAAAGGTTCAATCTGTTCTTTATTTTTTTTCATAAGGGTCATAATAATCTGAGGACGAAAGCCTGCCTTAACCAGATTTTTTATTCCTTCTATGGCTCCGTTAAAAGCACCTTTAACACCTCTTACCCATTCATGGGTTTCTGCATCTATCCCGTCAAGACTTACAGAAACAAAAGGATTTTTACATTCTCTCATAAGCTGTGCCAGTTCTTCTGTGCAGAGGACTCCGTTTGTTTCCACTGTAAGTCTCAGTTCTTCCTTCTTTATGTATTCAATTATATCCTTAATTCTTTTGTGAAAAAGCGGTTCTCCTCCTGTGAGTTTCACTCCTGAAAGCCCCAGTGGTTTTGCCTGTTCTATTACAGATTTAAAAAGCTCAAAATCAAGCTCAACCGGTTGAGCTTTCCCTACCGGCTCAATCCAGCAGTGCCGGCACCGGAGATTACACCCCTTTGTGAGATAGAAATAGATTTGATTCAAAGGGGGAACTTTCTTTTCTTCTTTTATTTCTTCTGTTGTTTCAGAAGTTTCTTCTATAATTACCTTATCTTCCATTTATTTTCTCTTTACTTTCTTCCTGAAATATTTTCTTTATATTTTCCAGTGTAAGTCCTGTATATTTTGCTATAAGCTCTATGTCAACTTTATCTTCCATCATTTTTATGGCTGTATGTCTGAGTCCTTTTTCCATAGCTTTCTGCTCAAACTTTGCAAGTAGAATAACATCACCTTCTTTCTTGTAAAGCTCAAGAATATCTTCATAAATTAACCGATTTAATTCTTCATCTTCAACTTCCACCGCTGTTTCTATAAATCTTATCAAACTTAGAATAGCCTCTTTGTTATATCCTCTATCTTTCATAAGTCTTATGAGGTTTCTTATGAATTTAGCCCTCATTTCTTCATCTGTTTTAGTCTTAAGACTGTACTTTACTGCAAGAGTTACAAGAGCAAAGGGGTTTTTATCCGAAAGCAAAGACTTTTCTTTATAATTTACTAATTTAATATGTCTGTATTTATAACATAATGTTTTTCTATAGAAATTATAGTCATATTTTAGCTGATAGGTTCTGCTTTTGCCGGTAAATACTGCAAGACTTACTATCTGTTTATTATATTTATCAAATATTCTATAGAAATACTGGAACATTCTACTGGAAAAATCCTCTTTATTTTCTCCCTGTACATCAATATTAATCAGTATCTAGGTTTCCTCATTGTTTTTGAGGTATATTTTAACAAGTTTATCCATTTCTCTTGATGTATCTTCCGATTGGCCTGCTATAGTCTGAAACTCTTTGTCAAGAAAAGTAAAACCTTTATTAAAATCTATATCTACAGCAAGGTCAGGAATGTAAAAATACATAAATTGTTCAAAGAAATTTTCTATTACTTCCTTCCAGGCCTCGTCATATTTACCCATAATTTTTTCCTTGAGCTGCAGTATTCTTTCTATATAGCTTTTTTTACGCTTTCTTTATTCTGCGAATTATAAATCAGATGTTCCACTTTATAATCCATATACTATAAATAGATAATATTACATGATACTATAAAATTAAATCTATTACAACTATATTTTTATAAAAATTATAGAATCCTCCAATTAAAATTCAAATTTCCTGAAAGATTTTACTCAAATCAATTTCAAGACCTTCAAAACTTTCCACTTCAAATTTATCTTCTTTTCTATACTCCTCCGGCTCTCCATAATGTTCATTTTCATTCAATTTAAATAAAAGAAAAGTTCTTTCTTCAGGTGATACAATCCAGTATTGTTTTATTTTATTTTTCTCATAAAGTCGTCTTTTCTTTATAAAATCCTTTGATGCAGTGGAAGGGGAGACTATTTCTATTACTATATCAGGAGAGCCCTTACACCCTTTATGGCTGATTTTATTTTTATCACAGACGATGATTATGTCAGGCTGGACTATGTTATAGATTTTACTGTCGTCATCAATTTGATTAAGAGGCAGAATTACATCAAAAGGTGCACCGTACACTTTACACTTTTTTCCTCTGAAATAATTACCGAGTTCAAGAAATAACTCTCTAAAGATATCCTGATGAATATCAGAAGGTGAAGGACTCATATTATAAGCAATACCATCAATTATTTCCCATCTTTCCTCATCGGGCCATGTAAGGTAATCCTTATAGCTATAGACTTCCTGTGTCTTTCTGACTGAACTGTCCATTGTTATCACCTGCCTTTCTGACTGTTATAAGGCGTAATGCGTGATGCGTAATGCGTGGAATTACCGGCTTATTATCCATAACTCCTCACGACTCACGACTCAAACAACCGGCAATTTTCCCCCTTCTTCCAGGAACCTTTTTATACATGCATCAGGGCTCGGGTGTTCGTCTGTGCCGAATATATTATAGGCAAGAGCGGGACAGCTTCCTGTACAGTAATTTATATATTCGCATCCGGCACAGTATTCAAATTTCTCCAGCGGTATTTCCCGTCTTTCTCTGAACTTATTCAATGCAGGGTGGTTCTGCCATATTTCAGTGAGGCTGTCTTTATTTATCATGCCCAGTTCAATGCCCGGTATCTGGGAACAGGGAACGATTATACCGTCAGCTCTTACGGCCAGTTTACTCATAGGCCCGCCGCATCCTGTAAGAAAACCTCTTCCGGGAACAGGTTCTTTACTTTCTACTCTGTTCTGTTCCATTTCAAGCCATGCCCTTCCTTCTGCGAGAGGGCCAGCTGTGGCGCTTATGCGGCCGTTATATTTTTCTACCAGCACAAGGAGTTTTTCCATTGCAAGGGTTCTTTCTTCCGGAGAGAGCATGATTTCATCTGTATACTGCCTGCACAGTCCCATATATGAGGCTGAATTGGTAGAAAATGACGGAAGACCTATGTCTTCAAGTAGGAATTTTGCTATATTTTCCAGGTCGTGAACATTATTTTTATGTATTGTTACCCTTACAGTAACAGACACATTATGTTTCTGTAAATTTTTTATTCCCTCTATGGCACGTTTAAAATTGCCATCTCCTCTAAAAGAATCATGTGTTATTGGAATAGAGCCGTCTATAGAAACCTGAACATAATTGCACCTTTTTGTAGAGTGAAGAAATTCTGCCCATTCTTCAGTAATAAGTGTGCCGTTACTCAGTATGTTAAACCTCATACGGTTTTTAACTATGCCTTCTATGAGTTCCTTCAAATCTTTCCTGCAGAAAGGTTCTCCGCCGGAAAGACACACATCCATGACGGCACAATCGTTTAATTCTTTCAAGAAGGTCAGCCATTCTTCCAGAGGAAGATCGTTACCGGTATCACCTTCGCTTGAAAAGTGAAAACAATATTTACAGCGAAGATTGCATTTATTTGTAATAGAAAGGTCTACTGACCTTGGGGTATTCATTATTTTCATTTATTTTCTCCTTTTGAAAAGTGAGTAGTGAGTAGTGAGTAATATAATCTTACATCACGCATCACGTATCACGCATCACGCATTTGCCACTTCATATCCTGCAAGTCCTCTTTTAACTATTTCTTCAATAAATTCATTGCAGTGTGTTTCCACATCATCGGGAACTTCTTCACATTCTTTTTTCAATGCTTCTGCGATGTCCTTTACAGTGTTTTTGCCGTCGAGTTTTTTCCAGATAAATACTCCTACAGGGTTTACAGTGAACCCGTCGCCTGTGTCCGGGTCAAAGAGTATGCCCCAGTCATCGAATTCTACTCTGAGGACTATTAAAGGGTTTGCTATTGGTTTGTCGTTCATAATTTTTTTCTCCTTTTATAAAAATGGATTTAATATTGTTAGCTTATTATTAATAACTTGATTATGTTGCATATCTTCCGAATAGAGGATAGAACAGTCGGATTCCAGAGATGCAGAAATAACCAGACTGTCAAAAAAGAATATTTATATGATTCATTAATTAGCAGTGCTTTTTCTATAGTATTTAATTCTATATTGATTATTTCAAAGTTTCTTTTGAAATCTTCCAGTGCTGTAGATATTGTGCTTTTTGTATATTTTAATTTTTTTAATAATACATTGCAGAATTCATTTACAATCTGTGTACTTATAACAAATATTTCGGTTCTCTTTAATAAATCAATCATTACATTTTGTTTTGCCTGATTACTGGAGTATAAATATATGAGAATATTTGTATCTATAAAATTTCTATCTTTCATTTGCCATATCTCTATTAAACTTAAACTCCTCTGTGTTTATTTTGATAAGAGATAAGGAATTAAAATATCTTTCCTTAACCGGTTTTAGTGTTATTTCTAATTCTTTATCTGTAAGATATTCAGGAAGATTTATGATTTTTTTTATATCCTCGCCATTTATTATTTGTCTATATATTTCAAGACTCATAAATATCACCTGCCTGGTATGTCATATATGTATATTATAACATTAACATATTTAGAGTTCAACGATTTATTTACCTGTATTCTTTAATCCACACCTTTAAAAATCTCTTCAAATAATTAATTTTTCTGTGTTTCCCTTACTGTTCCTTATATATAAGAAGAGATACTTCCTGTTATTCAGTCTTTTACGATAGATTTCTGTTTAATCAACATTTCTATTCCTTCATATATAGGAAAAAAAATTCTCATATAGAACATATTAAAGGTACTAAAAAAATTTATAGAGTAAAGTATATTAACAAGAAAAAGGCGCCATATATATGAGCCGGCAATAAGAGATCCTCTATTTAAAGCTACATCTTTATTTAGCCATTTCTTTAAAAATTTTTCTTTTATTCTTCCGGGTTTTATTTCCTTTAATACATATTCCGGTACATTTACTTCAAATAACTCTTCTGTTATAACAAGAGTAAAATAGAGAAGATGATTTAATTTGTTTTTCTTTACTCTTTTCAGTATATTTTCCCAGTTTATATTTTCTCTATGAATTGTAATAAGTTTATATATATCATATATATTTTTTATTGATACAAAATCATATCTGGCTATAGAGACTATCAATAAGTGGTAGAAAATAACCTCCACAGGAGGCATTAAAATTTTATGACCATTGAGTTCAATTTCTTTTACATCTGCCCAGAAATCTTTTATGTCTATATTTACAAATTTATCTCTGAAAGTCCAGTGCAGATCTATATTCAGATTAAATCCATAACGTTCTTTTTTTAAACTGACTTCACTTCTGTACTTATGTAATATATCAATCATATGTTGATTGTGTTTAAACGAATAACCCATTTTTTGAAATTTTTGTTCTACTTCATTGAAGTGAGCTTCATATAAAAATGAATAACCGAGCTTTCCCAGACTTTTCTCAGCCTCTATCAGCCTGTCTTCCGGCACCAGTATATCCATATCGCATGGTGCCTGCCTGAGGGCAATATCTTTATAGATAAGCCCGGCAAGGGCTGTTCCCTTGAGCGGTATGGCAGGGATATTGCAGGATTTCAAATGGTCAAGGACTTTAAAGAGTTCATCGTCGAGGAACATGTTTCTTTTCAGGTTTAATAGATACATGCCTTTGAGACGGGAAAGGATCTCTTCCGGCACAGGTGAAATCTTCATTCTTACAAGCCTGTCATAAAAGACAGGTAAGAGGGAATGGGATGTGGTAAATTTAACAATTTCCTGCCAGTCATTTTCTTTAAGTTCTCCGGCATATTTATTTATTTCATCTAAAGGAGGATTTTCTCTGAGGAGTGAAAAAACAAAATCTTCGGGTCTGACTTTATCCGGCATTTATTTTTATATCCTTACAGGAATTAATTATATATATTTTGTAGATAATAAGCTATTATAGTTAAAAGGTCAAGAACTTTGATTCTGTTTTTTTACGACAGGTAGATTTATTTATACTGGAAATTGCAGATGATTTCACAATCTATAATTAGTGAATAGTAAATTATAGTATCTCTTCACTATTGACTTATGAAGCTTTCAGTTGTTCTAAAGTATAAATACTGTTTAATTCTTCTTCCAGTTTATTCCTTTCTTCTTCCAGATCATAATCATTCTGCAGGCCAAGCCAGAATTGGGGGGAATTGCCGAAAAATTTACTGAATTTAAGAGCTGTTCCTGCTGTAATCCTCCGTCTGTTTTTTATAATCTCCGATATTCTTGTCTGTGGTATTTTTGTTTCTTTCGCAAGACGATAGGGAGATATATGTAAAGGTTTCAGAAATTCTTCAAGCAGTATTTCTCCGGGATGTATATTAGATAATTTTTCCATAAATATCACCTCTTGATGTTTAGGGACTGTAAGAAAATAACTCTGTCAAATTATGGTTCTTATCCTCGCGTCACGCGTCACGCGTTACGCGTCACGATTGCAAATATGATAAGGTTATTTTTTTACAACCCCTTAATGATAATCAACTATTTCAACATCATGACAATCTTCATTTTTCCAGGTAAAGCAAATTCTCCATTGATCATTTATACGAATGCTGTATTGCCCTTTTCTATTTCCTTTTAACTGCTCCAGATTATTGGCCGGAGGTACTTTTAAATCATTAATTATTCTGGAATTATTAAGCATCCTTAACTTTCTTCTTGCTATTCTTTGAATATCTGGCGGTAATTTTTTAGTTAATTGACCTTCCCAGTTTTTTTGAGTTTCTTTTGATTAATAAGATTTTATCATATAAAAATAATAACATATGGCGTTACTACTGTCAAAGTAATTATAGCAGTTATCCCTTTGAAATTCCTGTTGTAATCTCTTTTTGTTTTTGATAAAATAATCATTATTATGAATGCAAAAAATATTCTATTATTACTCACAATTTCATTAATTTTCTTATTAAATTTTTCATGTTCCAACAATAAAGAGAAAGATCTTCTCGTAAATCAGGGGAAAGATTTATATAAACAGGGCAAATATGAAGAAGCTCTGACGAATTTCGATAAAGCTCTCAAAATCACCCCTGAGGATATTTATATTCTTTATTATAAAGGTGAGAGCCTGAAACATCTCGGGAAATATCAGGAAGCCATAAATGCCTATGATGAGGCTTTAAGGATAGATGGAAAAATAAAATCCATCTGGTATTCAAAAGGGCTTGCATGTATAGAAACTGCCAATTACGCCGGCGCTCTGGAAAGCTTTGATAAAGTCATAGAACTCGATCCGAATGCTGTTTATATCCTGAGGTATAAGGGAGAGATTTTATACCATCAGGGAAAATATGATGAAGCTATAAAATGTTATGATAAACTTCTTTCGTCAGAACCGAAAAATACACTCGTTCTTAACAATAAAGGTCTGGCTCTCGCCGGACTGGGTAAACAGAAAGAAGCTATTGCATGTTATGACATGGTTTTAAAGATAGACCAGAAAAATGTGGAAGCATGGAACTACAGAGGTGCTGCTTTTATATTGCTGGCCAATTACGGAGAAGCAATAACATGTTTTGACAGGGCGATAAAGTTAGACCCGAAAAACGTCTATGCCTGGAATTACAGGGGATTTGCCCTTACCCTGGGAAGGAATTATAAGGAATCCATAAAATCCTTCGATATGGTTTTAAAGCTTGACCCGAACAATATCGAAGCATGGAACTATAAAGGCTTTTCTTTATATCTTCTTAAAGACTATAAAGAAGCCATTCCATGTTTCGATAAAGCTCTGGAACTTGACCCCGATTATGAAGATGCCAGGAATAACAGGCTTGTTACGTTAATGGCTATAAGCCAGCAGAATAAGAAGTGAAAAGTGAAAAGTGAGTCGTGAAATGGATGCTTACCAGTCACGCATCACGCATCACGCATCACGCATTACGCATCACGTCTCACGCCTCTTCTGCTTCTTTCTTTTCCTCTGATTTTTCTTCTTCTGCTACTTCTTCTTTCTTTTCTTCTGCTGCTTCTTCTTTCTTTTCTTCTGCTGCTTCTTCTTTCTTTTCCGGCTCTTTTGCTTCCTCTGCCGGTTCAGCTATATTTATAGTAGTGGCTATGCCTACATGGTCGCTTAAAGAACTGTCATAAAGTATGAGTTCACTTTTTACTATATCCACATCGCCTTTTATCATTATAAAATCTATTCTTACTGTAGGTTTGCCTGAATAAAAGGTATTTCCTCCTTTTTTATTGACTGCTCTGTAGCTGTCTTTATAGCCCTGTTCTTCGAAGTATTTTATACATGGCGAAGTGTCGAGATCGTTAAAATCTCCGGTTATTATGGAGCATATATATTGTTCCGTATCATAAAAATTTCCCAGTTCGAGAAGAAGTTTTTCTGCCTGAGACGTTCTCAGGATACGATCTTTATGATGGTCCAGATGGAGTGAAGTGAAGAGAAGTTTTTTACCGTCAATATTTATTTCTGCCGAGAGAGCAAATCTTGTAAGAAGTGGTTTGGCTTTACAGGATAGATTTTCATTCAAATCTATCCTTACGGGATTTACCATGGGATGGTGTGACATAATTGAAAGGCCTTCAGGGTATATGTCGTTGAAATAATGGCAGAAGAGCCAGTGTGTTGTATAGGGGAGACCTGTAATATTTTTCATGTGATGGGCAACCTGATAGCTTGTATCTTCTATACCGTATCCGTTTATTACCTCCTGAAAACCGCATATGTCTGTCTCATGCTGTGAGAGTTCATAGGCAATTTTCCCGAATCTCCATTCATCATTTGTCTGTATGCCATGAAGGTTGTAGGAAACTATTTTTAAAGTCTTCACCTGTTTTATTCCTCCGTTCTTTTTTCGTAACGCCTAATGAGTAATTTCGCTTTTCACGACTCACTATAATATTACATAACTAACTCTCTAAAACCTCTTTTTTTTATAATTTACAATAATAAATTTACCTCGAAAAATTTTAAATTAGATGAAATTTCTATGGTAAAATTATACAATTCCGGGTATAATATGATACAGAAAAATTTTTAAAAATCTTTCAAAAAAATATGGAAAATCAAATTTAAATCTGTTATAATATGGCATTTGAGACAGGGGAAACCTTTATATGGTAAAGATTATCTCTGTCTGTCCTGATAACAGATTACAGGAGGTGATCGGGAAAATTTCCCGTATGTTTACTCAACGTAAAATTAAAGTTCAGAGTCCCGGGTGTTCACTGAGAGACACCTGATAATTAATCTTAAAGGAGGGAGACCTTATTGGAAAAAAATATCGTACAATTAAAAAATGTTGTGAAGAGGTTTAGAGACGTTACTGCTCTCGACAATGTTTCTGTAGAAATTCCTGCAGGCCAATTTTTCTCCATACTCGGCCCCAGCGGCTGCGGTAAAACAACTCTGCTCAGGTTAATAGCAGGTTTTGAAACCCCCGATGCCGGTGAAATCTATCTGGAAGATCAGATGATTAATAATATTCCACCATACCGGCGAAATGTAAATACTGTTTTTCAAAGTTATGCCCTGTTTCCTCATTTGAATATTTATGAGAATGTTGCTTTCGGATTAAAATTAAAAGGTATAAAAAGAGATGAAATAGGCGGAAGAGTTGCCAGATCCCTCGAATTGGTAGGCCTTTCCGGTCTGGAAAAAAGAATGCCGAAACAGCTTTCAGGAGGACAGCAGCAAAGGGTTGCCCTCGCAAGAGCCCTTGTAAATGAACCTCCTGTTTTATTGCTTGATGAACCTCTCGGTGCTCTGGACCTTAAATTAAGAAGACAGATGCAGGTGGAATTGAAGTCCCTTCAGAAAAGACTTGGTATAACCTTTATATATGTTACTCATGATCAGGAAGAAGCACTTACCATGTCTGATAGAATTGCCATTATGCAGGGTGGAAGAATAGAACAACTCGGTAATCCATCCTATGTTTATGAAAAACCAAAAACTGAATTCGTTGCCAATTTTATGGGTATATCAAACCTTTTCAAGGGAAATTTGAGAAACGGAAATGGCACCATATACACACTCACAACGCCGGAAGGACTTGAGATAAAAGCCCTGGGAGAAGGAGTCAGACCGGGCGGTAATGCCACTGTTATGGTAAGGCCTGAAAAGATACAGATAAGTCCCTGCAGGCCAGAGGGGCCATCTAAAAATATCCTTCATGGTACTATTGAAGATGTAATTTATCTCGGCACTGTTATACAGTTCATTGTAAGAATGAATGATCAGAAACTTATAGTGCTTGAGAAAAATTATGACAGATCTTCCGAACTGGGTGCCAATCAGGACGTTTTCCTGTCCTGGGATATTGATAATACATTTGTACTGACTGAAAAGCCTGAAGATGAAATACTCTGTATTTCGTAATTTAAACAGAGATGATCTGAGAGCTGGCCTGTTGATCAGTCCTGCCCTTTTCTGGCTTGTGGTATTTTTCCTGATACCACTCTGTATTTTATTTGTATACAGTTTCTGCCAGAAAGGTGTCTATGGCGGCGTTACATGGAATTTTACCCTTGATAATTACAGGAATGTACTTAACCCTATTTATATTAAGATTGTACTTTATTCATTCTGGGTAGCTTTCCTTAATACTGTCATATGTCTTATTATTGGCTATCCTATGGCTTACTATATATCGACAAGGAAGAGCGCAAAACTCAAAAATGCTCTCATATTACTTGTTATATTACCTTTCTGGACCAATTTCCTTGTGAGAACCTATAGCTGGATGATCATTCTCAGAGACAGCGGTCTTATAAATACCATGTTACTCAATGCAGGTTTTATAGATGAACCTTTAAAACTGCTTTTTACTAAAACTGCCGTAATTATCGGACTTGTTTACGGATACCTGCCTTTTATGGTTCTTCCTCTTTATGCATCTATAGAAAAGGTAGAACCGTCATTGATGGAAGCAGCTCATGACCTTGGAGCAAACAGTTTTAAAGCATTCGTCAGGGTAATGCTTCCTCTTACTTTTCCCGGCATAGTGGCCGGGTGTATACTGGTTTTTGTACCGACTCTCGGCGCTTATATTACACCAGATCTCCTGGGAGGAGCAAAGGATATGATGATTGGTAATTTAATTCAGATGCAGTTCCTTAAAAGTAAAAACTGGCCCTTCGGTTCGTCTCTGTCTTTCATAGTAATGATAATAGTTCTGGCTTTACTGGTTCTTTATATAAAATTCGGAGATCTTGAAGAAGAAGGAAAGCATTGAAAAGTAGTGATTCGCAACTCGTGAGTCGTGAAAACTAGTGAAAAGTGAGCAGGCGAACCCCTGTGGTTGCCCGGTACCGGTAAAACACACGTCACGATTATAAAGCGTCACACACATATGACCGGAGAATATCATACATGACACAGACTATGACACAGAAAAAAATTAAATGGGGCGAATTTGCTCTGACCTTTCATTCATGGCTTACGTACCTTTTTTTGTACGGCCCTATGGTTATACTGGTTATATTCTCTTTTAATAAAGCCAGAATAAATGCTGTATGGACAGGGTTTACACTGGACTGGTACAGAGTGCTCTTTGCTGATACAGCTATGGCAGGAGCACTGCAGAACAGCCTGATTATAGGTATTACTTCAACCGTTCTGGCAACAGTGATTGGAACTTTTACTGCTATTGCTATGTACAGATATAAATTCCCCGGTAAAAAAATCTTTGATTCTGTTCTTTATATGCCTATTATTATACCTGATATAGTAATGGGTATTTCTCTTCTTAGTTTTTACGTGTTTATTCATTTTACCCTGGGACTTGTATCTATAATTATTGCCCATGTTGCTTTTAATATATCATTTGTCGCTGTTGTTGTAAGAGCCAGGCTTTACGGATATAATAAGACTCTTGACGAGGCAGCTATGGACCTC
>JBEHWP010000078.1:0-13203 GCA_040217665.1 Vulcanimicrobiota bacterium | reverse complement strand
TATACAGAGATTTAAAACCTTCAAATATTTTAATTACACAGGACGGAGATATAAAATTAATCGATTTCGGTATTGCAAGAGTTTTTAAAGAAGGGGCTATTAAGGACACCATCCCTTTCGGAACCCACGGATTTGCAGCACCGGAGCAGTACGGCACCAGTCAGACAGATATAAGGTCCGATATATACAGCCTGGGAGCAACTCTCCATTATCTGCTCACCTCAAGAGATCCCAGAGAAAGTCAGAATCTTTTTGTCTTTCCTCCTGTAAGAAGTTTAAACAGTGCTGTTTATCCTGAATTAGAGGGAATAGTATTAAAAGCTCTTCAGATAGATCAGGATAAAAGATATGCTTCTGCAGAAGAAATGACAGAAGTGCTGAAAAAACTGGCTCCTGTTATCTCTGTAAGACCGGGTTCTTTGAAACTCGGTTCAGTCCGGTACGGCACAAAAAAAACTATCGAATTAAAACTTATTAATACCGGAAAAGGGAGACTTAAAGGTGAAATTTTCCTTCCCGATTCTTTCCCGGGACTTACGGCAAATATGAAAAATTTCACCGGTGATGTAACAGTAGAAATAACTGCTGATACATCATTACTTGAAACAGGTGAACATTACCGTGATAATATAGTCGTATTTTCTTCAGGAGGCAATTCATATATCCCCATTTCTTTCGAAGTTACGGAAACAGAGGAAAGGGAAAAAGAAAAGAAAGAGGAAGAAAAAAAAGAAGAAAAGAAAGAAGAAGAAAAAAAAGCAAATGATAAATGGAAAACAAAAATAGTGGATATATCTCCTCCTGAAGCGCCGGAACCTCAAAAGCCAGTTCAGAAAACTTCCTTTTACAGACACATAAAAAAGGCTTTATATATATCAACTGGCTTACTGGCAGGCTTCATACTTTTTATCATATTAAGTGTTCTCTCTATAAGATACATCTATAACATGTATCATACAAAGTTTTTAAAGGAAGAAGCTTTAAAAACTCTGACAGACTGCAGAATATGTTTTGTTCAGGAAGGAGATAATAAAGGGAAAACATACAATATATTTTCCGTTAATCCTGACGGCACGGAACTTAAAAATCTGACAAAAAGCTCTTCATGGAATACAAATCCCTGCTGGTCTCCTGCAGATAACAAAATTGCTTTTGCCAGTAACAGAAATAAATTTTACAAAATATATATTATGAATGATGACGGAAGTAATCCTGTCAGGCTTACGAAAGACTCACTCGATGCGACCAATCCCTCATGGTCTCCTGACGGTAGCAAAATAACCTTCCAGTCTTTTTATGAAGATAATTATGAGATATTTACCATTAAATCCGATGGTACAAGGCCTGTTAATCTGACAAGAAACAAAGGGGGAGATTATGGGCCGTCCTGGTCACCTGACGGTAAATATATAGCTTTTGAATCCAAAAGAGACGGAAAAAAGGATTCATCCTCTGTAGTCACAAGGGAAATATATATAATGAAATCCAATGGTGACAGTCCTAAAAGACTTACAAATAATAATTATGACGATTTTTCTCCGTCCTGGTCTCCCGATTCGTCCAGGATAATCTTTATATCAAACAAAGATGACAATTATGATATTTATATGATAAACGCAGACGGTACCGGACTATCTGCAGTTACACACAGTAAAGAAAAAGAAAATTATCCTCACTGGTCACATGACGGAAAAAAAATAATATTTTCCTGTTACATAGACAGCGGATGGAAAAGAATATTCGGCGTAAAAAGCAAATGGGAAATATACGCTATAAATGCTGACGGTAAAGACCGGGTAAAAATACTTGACTTCGCAGGAAAGGAAATGTCACTGAAATATATATCTCCAGCAAAAAAAACTTCGGTAAATCCTCAAATTGAACTAATAAATAAAAATTTCGATGCTATTTCAAAAAAAAAATTTCAGGAAGCTTATAATTTAAGAAGCAAAAGAGTAAAATCCATAGTAAGTTACCGGGAATTCTGCCGTAACTGGGAAAATAACAAAATCATAAAAATCGAAAGCATTAAAGTTTTAAAAGAAGAAAAAGATAAAAACTCGGATGTGGAAGTAATACTTATTTCTTCCGATCTAATGAAAGATGGTAAAATATTTAAAGGAAAATATAAAGGAATATATCATCTGATTCTAGAAAAAGAAAGCTGGAAAATAGATGATTCCAAAGTTGTAATGGTGAGCAGGGAGCAGTAATCAGTGAGCAGGGAGCAGTGAACAGGGAGCAGTGAAAAGTAAGTGGTGAAACCACCCGTGACGCGTCACACATCACGCATCACGCATCACGCATCACGAATATAAAGAAAAGAGTAAAATAAACATGACATGTCCGTTTTGTAATAAAGAAATCATAGAACAGGCAGAGTTCTGTCCCGAATGCGGAGAGAATATAAATATTACCGAATGTCCCTCATGCGGTGTAGAACTGTTGCCGGGAAAAAAATTCTGCCATAAATGTGGCACTAATATTTTTCAAAAAAAAGGACTTTTATCAGGCTTTGAATTAAAAGGGAATAAAAAGATAATAGCCATTGTGTTAACGGCAATTATAATAATTGTCATTTTACTGAAAGTTATGTTCGTGGGGAGAAGTGAAAAACAACTATCGGTGTGTGAACTGAACATGAAGAGTATTGCTACGGCTCTTGCCGCCTATGCTATAGAGTCTAACGGCATTTATCCTCCTTCTCTCGCCTATTGCAATAAATATCTGGAAGAAGAGAAATTACCTGTTCCCCCTCTGTGTCCTGCATGCGGAGAACCTTATATATATCAAAAAACAGGAAATATTTTTATACTTAAATGCGGAGGCCAGAATGCTCATATAAAAACAGGGAAGGTAGATGAGGGACATTATCCCGTATATGTACTTCAGCATGGCATAATACTGAAAGGAGATTACCTTTCCTACATAACAGCAGAACCAACTGCCACACCTGCTGTAACACCTGTACAGGAAGGATTGAGCGAACTGTCCATATGTGAAAACAATCTAAAAAAAATAGCCACTGCTATTGATATATATGCTGACGATAATAAAAATCAATATCCCCCTTCCCTGGATTATCTTACAAAAGGAACGGATAATGTTTATATGAAATATATACCTGCCTGTCCTGCCTGTAGTCTGCCTTATATCTATGAAAAATCAGACAATGATTTCCTGTTAAAGTGCGGAGGTGAAAATGCTCATATAAATACAGGAGAAGTAGGAGAAGGCCACTTTCCTGCCTGTAGAAAAAATAAAGAGATTATACTGAGAGAAATAGTTACAATGGTCTCACCGACAGGCACTCCCGGAACAATGTCTTCCCCGTCTCCTTCAGAAGAAACTCCTGTTTCTTCAGGAGAACTTATGGACTTTATAACTGAAAACTACAGTGCACTGGAGAAAAAAGATTTCCCCAGAGCCTATGATTTTAAGTCCAGCGACTGGAAGGAAAAAAATACCTGTGAAGATTACTGTAAATACTGGAAAGACAATATTACAATTAAACTGGACAGAGCGGAAATTATAGAAGAATCTGACAAAGCAGCAAAGGCAAAAATAAGATATTATGCTGAAGATAAAAATCCAAAAACAGGAAAAACAGAAAGTGGATTCTACAGCGGTACAATAGAGATTATCAGAGAAGAGGGGGAATGGAGAATAAAAAATGTGCACTCTGAAAAAGAATAAGTTATTTAGATAAACTGTCTGCACATAATTTATCTAAAGCTTTATTTTACGACATTAAATATTGCATTTTATCTATGACGTCGTTATAATTTAAGAGTACAGAAAAAAAATAGAAAGTGTAAGATGTTTTGTGTAAACCTGTCATGAAACAAGGTGTCAATAGAGGTTTACATAAAATTCATAACACAGTCGAAAAAGCTAAATAAAAGAAAAGGAGGCATGACCGTTCTCAGAACGGTTAAATACATATGAGTTCAGAAGAAAGAGACCAGCTATCACGAAAAATTTCAGATTTAGCAAGTCAGGCTTCCCATATCCAGAGTGAAACAATGAGGGAATTAAGTCAGGATATTTCTTCAATCAATACAAACCTGGATTCCCTTGCAGTAAAATTCAGAAATCTGAGAAGCAAAGGATATGTGTACGGTGCAGTTTCAGAGAGACAACTCCAGGATTTCAAAGAAAGATGGACAGAAAGAAAAAGAAATGTAGAAGAACAGTTAAATTCTATTTCAAGAGAATTGAGATATAAATACGACGATGTAGAAAGAGAAATAAGGGATCTCAGAGATCTGTTTGAAAGTGATTACAGAGACGCAGAGAGCAGATACAGTTATGTAGAACAAACAGTAAACAATTTCAAACGTTATGTAGAAGCAGAAGAAGACAGAATAGAAGCCCTTTATAAAGATATAGAACAGGGCATTGAAAAAATCAAAAAGGAACTGGATGAAATAGAATGGGCTTTTAATGAACTGGCGAAATCCAGTGTTAAATTACACCAGGGAGAAGAACTCATATTTGCCTGTAAAGGACAGCACCTGGAAGACAGGAAAAAACAGGGACCTAAAGGAACAATTTTCTTAACGAGTAACAGATTTCTTTTTGAACAGAATGAAGATATTGTAGTAAGCAGAACCCTTATATTCTTCACTAAAAAAGAACATGTTCAGAAGATCGTCATAGATAAGCCCATAGGAGCACTTGGCAGTATTAAAGATACGGAACAGGGATGGCTATTCAAAGCAGAATTGCTCGATGTTTCTTTTAGAGATCAGGCAGGTGATATGCTTTTTAAACTGGATAAAGACTCCACTATGATAAAAGAACTTATCCGCAGAATAGTAGAAGGACATATTGATACTGAAAGAATAGGCTCAGGCTCTACCGGTGCCGGTGCTGTAAAAGAAACAGTTACCCCTGTGGCCCCTGCTGTTCCGACAAATAATCAGATAGCTGAATCTCAGCCTCCTGTTCAGCAGGTAGAAAGACTGGCTCCGAGAGAAATAAGATGTCCCGGCTGCGGCGCCGTTTATGACAAACCTCTGCTCAAGGGCATGACGAGCGATGAATGTCCTTACTGCAGCACTACAATAAGATTCTGACATGCCTGCAGCCCCTCATCCCCCGGCCCCTTCTCCCGCGGGGAGAAGGGGAGAAAAAGTTGAGGGGCTTAATATGGAAGAGATACAGAAAAAAATAAAAAATCTTCCCTCTTCTCATGGCATATATCTGTTTAAAAATGAGAAAGGGAAGATTATTTATATAGGTAAATCAAATAATTTAAAGCAACGGGTATCATCCTATTTTCAGCCTTCATCTTTAAAAAATAAAAAGATAAAAAAACTTGTATCCAGTATACATAATCTGGACTATATCCTCACATCTTGCGAGACGGAAGCTCTTATTCTGGAATGTAATCTCATAAAAGAATATTTGCCGCGATATAATGTACAGTTTAAAGACGGGAACGGTTATCCCTATATAAAAATATGTACAGATGAAATATTTCCTTCCGTAAAGATTACGACTAAAGTGACAGATAAAAAAGCAAGATATTACGGCCCCTATACAAAAGGAATAAAAGATTACTTCAAATTATTCATCAGTCTTTTCCCTCTCAGAAACTGTCAGGGAGAAGTCAAACCTTACGGAAGGCCATGTATAAATTATTACATAAAAAAATGTGTCGGCCCGTGCACAGGAGAAATAGACGTAAAAGATTACAGTATTATCGTATCCGATGCATGCCGGTTTCTTGAAGGAAAACATACAGGGCTTTTAAAGAAACTCAAAAAAAACATAGAAACCTGTGCTGAAAAACTTCAGTTTGAAAGGGCTTCTGTGCTCAGGGATCAGTATTTTGCTCTGAAAATTTATTCGGAAAAACAGAAAATAGTCTTTCCGTCACGGAAAGAGGAAGGAGATTTTATAGGCACTGCAACAGGAGATACAAAAGGAGCCGTCGAAATTTACCTGCTCCGGGAAGGATCTATTCTCAGAGAAGAACGTTTTTTGTTAAACATGCACCATAATACTCACGAAGAATTTCTTTCATCTTTTTTGAAACACTTTTATATGAGAAACTATAATATTCCCTCAAAAATATATATGGAAAAAGAAATATCTGAAATATTTATCCTGGAAAAATGGCTTTCTGAGAAAAAAGGCAGCAGAGTGAAAATTATTGTACCTGTTACAGGTAAGAAAAAAGGTATAATAGATATGGCAGAGAAAAATGCAGCAGAGTATTTGAAATTCGTAATGCGTGATGGGTGATGCGTATTTAGAGCCTATCCGAAAAGTCACCCCATAGCTTTCCACTGCCAGGCTCTTCCGAAAAATATATAATCCTCCTGAAAGAAAACCTGTTGTTAAAGACATCTACTATTTTGCCTCTATTTAATTTACAACTGTCTGTTAATACGGTATATATTTTTCTCCAGAACCTGGCAGTGGAAAGGATTTGAAAAAATATTACTTTTCCGATAGGCTCTTAATCCCACCGGGCGTTTAATAAAACGCCACTACTTTTCACGACTCACAACTCACCATTCACAACTTTTTACAGGGAATAAATTCTCTCATTAGCCGTCTAATAAAATTAAGCAGTCAAAATTCTTCAGCAAAACCGTAACGCAGACAGGGCACAGACATCCACCTGTCACGCTTTACCCGTTACGCGTCACGATTATAAAAAAAAGGAGTGTAAACCAATGAACAAAAAACATCTTGTAATCATGCTCATCATGTTTATTGTCCTCACATTCACGGCAGTAAATATTATCAGTGCATCAGATACTACAAAAGGTGAACCTGTCCTCTTGAACCCTGTAGAAAACGAAAAAGAAGAAGTAGCAAAAGAAGGAGACATTACAGAAGGCACACTGAAAGGCAGAACTGATAAAGGAGAAGAAATAGTATGCCCACTGAAGCATACAGATGTAAAAGCAGAGATATCAGGATTTATTTCCTCTGTTGAAGTAACACAGGAATTTACCAACCCCGTCAACACACCGATTGAAGCAACATACATATTCCCTCTGCCTCATAATGCGGCAGTAAACTCAATGGAGATGAAAGTCGGGGAAAGAACTATTCTGGGACTCATAAAAACAAAGGAAGAAGCAAGAAAGATATATGAGAAAGAAAAAGCGGAAGGCCATCTGACAGGTCTTCTGGAACAGGAAAGACCGAATATTTTCTCCCAGTCTGTGGCTAATATAAAACCGGGAGATTCTATATTTGTAAAGATAAAATATGTAGATATTCTGGATTATGATAAAGGAACCTATAATTTTCACTTTCCAATGGTAGTGGGCCCCAGGTTTAATCCTCCGTCGGTAAAAGATTCAGAGAAAATTACACCGGAGTATTTAAAACCTGATCAGAGATCAGGTCATGATATAAGTCTTTGTGTAAACCTGAATGCAGGTGTTCCCATAAAAGAATTAAGATCTAAATCACATAAGGTATTGCTTCAGACAGAAGGGCAGTCAAAAGCTTTTATAAAAATAAAAGAAGAAGACTCCATACCGAACAAAGATTTCATCATTGAATATGATGTGGCAGGTGACATGCCGGAATGTGCTGCCATCACAACAGGTAATAACGGGAACGGTTATTTTACTCTTATGATACAGCCAAAGGCCGAATATAAAGAAGAAGAGATTACGGCAAAAGAAATGGTTTTCGTCCTTGATTGTTCCGGTTCCATGTCAGGTATTCCCATGGAAACCTCAAAGGCTACCATAAGGAAATGCGTGGAATATATGAATAAAAACGATACCTTCCAGATAATAAATTTTTCCATGAGCGCTTCAGGTCTTTCTGATAAACCTCTTACCAATACCCCGGAAAATATAAAGAAAGGTCTTGCCTATATAGATACCCTTTCAGGGGAAGGGGGAACAAATATGATAGAAGGCATAAAAGCGGCACTGAAATTTCCATCTGATCCTGAAAGAATGAGAATAGTTTTCTTTCTCACAGACGGCTATATAGGAAATGAGGCCGAAATACTTGCTGAAATAGAAAAAGACATCGGCAATGCAAGGCTATTTTCGCTGGGTGTCGGTTCATCAGTAAACCGCTATCTCCTTGATAACATGTCGGAAGCCGGTCGCGGTCATGTCCAGTATATGAGACCGAAGGAAGAACCGAAAGCTGTGGTAGAAGAATTTTACGAAAGAATCTCAAAACCCTATTTTACAGATATTTCCATTGACTGGAAGGGGTTTAAAGTAGATGACATATACCCGAAAAGAATTCCCGATCTCTTTTCCTCACAGCCTCTGTTTATATACGGAAGATATACACAGCCCGGAAGCGGCACAGTGGAAATCACGGGAAACATTGCAGGTAAAAAGACTGTTTTCCCCGTAAAAATGGATTTTCCTGAAAAGAATGAAGCAAATTCCGCTCTTTCTTCCATATGGGCAAGACAGAAGATAAAAGATCTGGAGAACAGACAGTACGGAGGACCAAAGGGAGATTTAATAAATCAGATAACAGCCCTTGCACTGGAATTCAGACTCATGTCAACCTATACATCCTTTGTGGCAGTAGAAGAGAGCTATCAGGTTGACCCGAACGGAGAAAAAAAATCAATACTTGTCCCTGTCGAGATGCCAGAGTCTGTGAGCTATGAAGGTGTTTTCGGTAAAGAGAAAAAAGATAAAGCTCTGTACAATTTACCTGCATCAACGTTATCAACCGGAGTTGATTATACCAGTGTAGCACCGCAACCTTCATATACAGAGTGTTTAAAAACTGAAGAAGCAGAAGGATATATTGCTCCTGATGGAAAACCTGTTCCCACGGCGGAGCAAAATCAAAAACCTTCTTTTTCATCTGTTATAAGTATAAACACTGAAAATCTGAAATTTTCTAAAAACAGCATTCTAGAACTGGAAACAACTTTTGATTTTTCTTCATATCTTAAAAATTCGGAAGAAAAGAAATCTTTCACAAAGGTTCAGATATTTAAAAGCGGAGAATTACTGGGAGAAATAACCTCACTGGACGGTAAATCCGGCATAATTCCTTCAGATAAAGATAAAAACACTATAATCTTAAGTTTTCTCGAAGGAAAATCTCCTTTTACAATGTCAGGAGAATATACTCTTATCATAGAGGTTTATAATGAAAATGGCGCAGTTATAGCCAGAGGAGCAGATACAGTAACTTTAGAGTAAAATCATTCTGGTAAGCAGTGAGTGGTGAGTAATAAAATCTACATACCACTCACTACTCACTGACTACCACGACCGATTCGGTCACACCTGAGAATCCATTCCTCCCGTCACGCATTACGCATTACGCATTACGCGTTACGCGTTACGCATTACATACCATTACCGGTATATCAACATTAATGAGAACTTTTTCTGCTGTTCCACCCATAAGAAATTCTTTAATCTTATTATCTCCGTAGCCACCCATTACTATACAGGTGCATTTTTTCTCTTCTGCCGTTTTTATAATATTTTCAGAAGCTCTTCCGCTTTTCCAGATTTTTTCAATATTCAACTTATAGGGCCTGAAATAGTTTTCCACTTCTTCAAGAAGAGGTTTAGCTTCTTCTTCACTGTGTTTCACAGTAAGTACATTTACAACATCAGGAGCAATGGCACTTATGATATCGCCTGTTATTCTCAATGCGTTATTTGCCGCTCTGGAACCGTCATAGGCAATCAATATGTTCTTCCCAAGACTTTCTCCTTCACAGAGAGCAATGACAGGCCTGTTTGCATGTTTAACTACATTAAAAACGGGCGGTTGAAGTTCACCCGTATGTCCTGTTTTAAGAGCCTTTCCCATGACTATAAGGTCAAATGCTCTTGCTTCAGAGAGAATTTCTTTATGTATTTCTCCTGTTCTTACAACAAGCGAATGATCTCCTTCTATGGTATCTTTCAGGCTGTCATAGAACTTAGTAACCTGCTCTTTTTCCTTATCTATTTCATCCTGTATTACTCTTATCTCATTCTGCTGCAGATTAAGGCCCGGCAGATCCAGAGAAATACCTGCCGATGACATTCTATATTTAAGAATAACCTGTACCATTTTCGTTGTATCTTCAACATAGAGGAGTCTGACCGTTGCTTTAAAAAGATTTGCCAGATTGATAGATGTTTTGAGGGCATTATGAGAACATCCCGATGTTCCCATAGGTACAAGAATACTTTTAATCATTTCCATTCCTCCCTTTTTATTTTTACTTAAAAAAATAGCGCCTTAGGTGCGCTATTAATTGAATTAAGCTATATGGATCATAGCATAGTTTTCTGACTATGGCAAGGTATAAATAGTGAAAAGTGAAAAGTGAAAAGTGAAAAGCAAGTAAAATCGCGTTTTTTTATTTTTCACTTTAAAATAATTAATTCACTGAAAAAAGTGGGGTAAATGGAAGAAGGAGGTAATTTTGTTTACAGAAAAGATTCTCCAGTATTTCTTTTGCTATAGACGAATTAACCTGAAAAAATGCTTTTTCCAGGTTATATTGAATATTTTCTTTAAAATTTTTGCTGTTCTTTGTTAAATTTTCTTTAACTTTTTCTTTTCCTTCCTTTAATTTTTTCTCAAGGTAAGAAATATCCTTTATAACCGGTGAGGCAAAAGCAACAGAAGGAGTTCCAAGGGCTACCTGAGGGCCGAGTAAATCAACTGTCAGAGATAGAGCCGAAGCATCAAGGACAGGTAATATCAATCCGGTGCATATAGATGAAATCTTTTCCATCAGATTACATCTGCCTTTACCTGTCAGAGGGGCAGATGTGGCATTGATAATTAAAGAAAAAATCTCTGTCAGGGTAATAGAAGAACCTTTCGGGCAGGAGCTGGTTCCGTCATCTCTGAAGGATTCAGTACGGGCGAAAATTCTGTGTTTCTTTTTAAAATGTTCTTCAAACATATAAGCGGCATTATTCCATTCTTCCTGCATATATGACATAATATCGTCAAGAGGAACTTTAAGGTTTTCTCCTATATTCACCGGGTGTTCATAGAGTTCCCTTCTCATTTCGTTACCGAGAAAACTGTCTTTCCCCAGAGTTTTAGCCCATATTTCAATATGTTTTATCACATTATCTTCTGTTATGACTCTATCGGCAAGTGATTTAATAATATTAATATATTCCAGAGAAGTATGTTCCGCCACTTTTGATATCATACTTTCCAGAGATACTTCAATATCTTTTTCTTTTTCTTTTATTTTTTTTATGATTTCTTTTTTTATTAAATCTTTTCTCATATCTTTATAAAAATCTCAAATTATGATCTATAGAATAATTTTATCATGATAGAAAAAAACAAACAATCTTTACCGTAATTTTTTCTGATCATTTATAATGCCTTTAAAATCTTTATTCTCACGATTTTTTATGCTATTATATTTTCAAAGGGATTTATATGAGAATGATGAAGTTTGCAACTTCACTGGATGCTGATTCTCATATCTGGTTTTGACCGCTGTTATAGAAAATTTATAAATCAGGTGGAATAATTATGAAAAATAATCTCATTGAAGCAGTAAAGCACACAGTGCTAAACATAGACCAGTCTGCTCAGATTATTCTCTATGGCTCCCGCTCAAGAGGAGAGGAAGAAGAATATTCTGACTGGGATTTTTTGATATTACTGGATAAAAAACCTGATTATGAAAAAATCCGGGCTATAAGGCATAATCTCTATAAAATAGAACTGGAAACAGGAGAAATCATAAGTTCAATTATAAGAGAGAAAGAAGAATGGAACAGTTCTCTGTATCGTTCTACACCCTTCTATAAAAACGTTATGAAGGAGGCTATTATTTTATGACTGATGAAATAAAAACATGATTTCTTTTGAAGAATTAAAGGGATTTTTTCTGTCCTTATCTTATTCCCCCCGGCCGGGGGATGAAAACTATGAAGTTTTAATAGAAAAACTGAGGGAATTATTTGAAAGGTGTAAAGCTGATGACAGAGTGCCATTTTATTATGACACAAATATATACGCAGGTGAACTATGAAATATACAGAGGAAGAAAAGTATGTATAGCTTTACATCTGAAGTTCCTGTGCATAAAAATACGATATTAATTGATTTTCTTTTTTTTCTCTATAAGCTTTTTCTTTATGTGATATTTCACTGATTTCTTTACTTCCCGATCTGGAAAATTTCTTTTTTACTTCAAGTAATATCTCAAGTTCTGTATCAGAGAATACACTCAAATCAGTGGTTTCTACACTTTTATATAATTCTCCGATATAATCACCAAAATCTTTATACTCTACTTCCAGTTCGCCTGTTTTTACTAACAATTCAAGAATACTGCGATAATATTCCGGTACCGGGCCATAGGGCAAATGTTTATACCTCATACCGCTTATACTGTGAGAGTATTCTTTAAAATATTTAAAATCGGCAAAAAACAGTAATTTATTTAATTTTGTTATATATATTCCATCACCTTTACAGAAAAATAATATAAGATTTTTTATCTTATCTATATTAACTTCCTGAAAGCCATTGAATTCGTCAGGTTTACCGGATAATAAATGTTCTAAAAAACTAACAGATAATTTTTTTTCTAAATTTAACGTCTGCTCTATGTACTGTAAAAATTTAGCTTTATTTTCCAGGTTATTTTTTTCTTTTATGAACTGATAAAATATCTCAGGTTTCTCAAGTAATTTTAAAAGTTCATCATGAGCTTTACTCTGAAGAGTTCCATTTTCATAACGAGAAATAGTTACTGCTCCCCATCCGAAAATCTTAGCAAGTTCTCCCTGAGTGAAACCCAGATTTTTTCTCAATTCTTTTATCTTTTCCGGCTGTAACATCCCATGTTTGTTACGATAAATACGGTAAGCTTCATCTAATTGATCATACTCTCCTTCATCGAAAAATTCCCAATCAGTTCCACAATCCCTGCAAAACCAGTATCTGGCCATTACCTGTATTTCTTCTCCTCTTATTTCTACTGTATCAGGTTTTTCAATATATTCAATATTTTCTCCATCACATTCAATACAAACCTTTGTAAATATATTTTTTACAGATAATTTTTCATTACTCTCTCTTAACATGTTCTCTCCTTCTTCCCGGTATTATTTGTCATAAGGTAAGTCCATATCGTATATTGCAGGATGAAAAGATATTATTTTTACAAAACTCAAACCTGCTTTATTCTGTAATTTTACTTTTATATAAATCTTTTCACTATTTATTTTTTTACCAAAG
>JBEHWP010000077.1:0-13209 GCA_040217665.1 Vulcanimicrobiota bacterium | reverse complement strand
CCTGTTGCGTGGCAAACTGGTTTTGCAGACTGTTAATATTTTGCGTCTATATAATTTACAACTCTCTTTTAATACGGCATATCTTTTCCTCCAGAGCCCGGACAGGGACAGGAGCGTGTCCCATATTTTTTGGGTACCAATTTACCTGTTACGATACTTAGTTTATCTGTATGTATTATCGTCTCAATAATGTAAAAGTTTCTCCCGGAGGTTTTACATGACCTATGAGAATACTATCTATTTTTTTCAGAGACAGTAATTTCTCTGCGAGTTTTATAGCTTCATGCCGTTCCTCTTCTTTATGAACCTTGTTAATAAATACGATAACCCTGGATTTTTCCGGAACTGTTTTCAAGTATCCATCGGGATGTTTGAATAAAGAATATATGACACTTGTATCTATTAATTCCCCTTTATTGACCTGTAACATTTTGCAGAAAAGGCCGCATCTGTGACAGTTGTTATCATCAATCCTTGACATAAGGCAATCTATCCCCACGACAGCTATAAAGAGACTTGTAAAATCCGGTACTACCGGCTCTGTATCAGAATGAGCCTTTATAGATTTGCCTCTTGAGCCGTCTGCTTCAATAATTAAATAATCACTGTTGGTTTTTGCCAGGATGTCTTTACATGTCCTTGTTGTAATCCCTTTTAATTTTCCCTGTGGAAGTACTTCAGATGCAAGATAGATTAATTTGTTTTCTCTTAAGGAATTATCTATCCTGCTCAACCAGAGATGTTCTGTCGTAAATATGAGTATGTCTCTGTCTCCTGTCTGTGGCGGATAGATCTTCGTTGTAGTTGTAAAGATTACTCCTTTCCCAAGGGTGTTCAGTTTTCTGGCAAGATAAGTACCGAGACCTGTTTTACCTCCACCTCCTGTGATGGAAATACACTCTTTCTTTGATAACGTAAGACCTTCCAGTAATGTTTTTTCTTCTCTTTTCAATGTACCTCACCTTTCAATATAAGACGTAATGCTTGATGCGTAATGCGTAATGCGTATTTTAGAGCGTTTTATTAAACGCCCCTGCTCACTCTTAACTTTTCACTTTTCACTCTTCACCACTCAATAACTCCAGCATGGATTGTCTCCGTAAACAGGCAATACTCCGTTTAATAAAGGTATTTCTTCACCTGTATCTATATTTGCAATCCATATTTGTTTATTATTAACATAAATTACATGTTTTCCGTCAGGAGACCAGGCCGGGTTCTGGCCTCCGTAGATGGTTACCTGTCTTTTTTCAAAACCGTTTCCTGTAATTTTCCCTACCCATATCTGTGATGGTATGCCTGTAGTAAAGAGAAATAAATTGGGATTTGACTGTGACCAGATTACATTACTGATAGAACCTGCTTCTTTAAAATCCATATAATAACTGTCCTGTGTGCTTTTATCCCATATATAAACACCGGCTCCTCTGTCTTCCTGTTCTGCACTCCTGGACATGATTATAGGAAACAGACCGTCTGTAGTGGACTGATTTTTTATTTTTCCAGAATTCTGTCCGTCAATTTTCAGACCGTCAAAAGGAAGAGGGGAACCGGAATTTTTCTTTTCTTCTTTTATTTCCTCATCTGTTTTCAATATGTCTTTTCTTCCTGCGCCTCTTAAATAAACAATCTTCTCATCACCGGTAAACCAGCTCACACCGAAGGGAGAACTGCCTGTATCGGCAGTAAATATTTTTTTATATTCCTTTCTATTTATAAGATCGATAACAGTAACTTCTTTGCCTTCCTGACAGGCAAGGTATTCACCTGTGGAAGAAAGAGACATTGACTGGAACAATGAACTCTGCTTTATTACCTCTCTTTTTGTACCGTCTGTAGAAGAAAGTATTATATCTCCTGAAGGACTTATATAGGCAATCTTATCACCTGCGAGAGATACTGTCGGGTGATGGCCATGTGATAAAACTGCAGAAGTGCCGTTTGAAAGATTTAACATACATATGTCTCCTTCTCTGGAGAAATAGATTTTCCCTGAAATATTAAGCCTTGTTCTGATGTCCTGAAAGGATTTTATTTTACCTGCATATTCTGAAAATTCTGTTTTTGGTTCTACAGTTTTACCGGGAGTATATTTATCCAGTGAAACAAGCTGACCTGACAAATTTAGAAAGTCCGTAACAGCTATTTCAATATTATCTTCATCGCCGTTTACCACAATCGGCATGGCTTCTCCTTTTGATTCCGCTATGGCTTCCATGCCGTAAATACCCACACCGTCTCCGAGGCCTATATTATTGTCCAGATTATCATCTATTACGACAGTAAGAAAATATTTTCCTTCAGGTACTTTCAGTGTGAAAATTCCTCCAGCCTTATCTATTGTCCCTCTTGCTTTTACCGTGCGGAATGTAGCATCGGAATAGGCTTCTACAATACCTTTAGACAGAGCATGATCCTTCCATATAACCCTTCCTGTAACGGTATATTCCTGTTCACCGGAAGAAGGAGTTTTCGGGGTATTCAGAACAGAATTATCACCTGGCTGCTTTTTGGGAGTTACCGTTATAGTGATCTGTTCAGTTCCCGGTCTTGCAGATTTTAATACAGGTGTATCTGTTGCAGTATAATTTGCAAGGATATCATCTGTGTCAAGTATCTGATTTTTATTTATATCGACAAAAGCCTGAATATAATAATCCTTTTCAGGCAGTTCTACTTCAAAGATACCGCTTTCGTCTTTAACATGAGCGGTTGTAACAAAATTCTTGAAATTCATGTCTGAGAATATAAATATTGTAATACCTGTCAGCTCATTGTCATTATAAATAACTTTTCCTTTTAAAATGCTTTTTTTCCCTCCATTATCAGGAACAGGTGTTTTACCCGGCACAGGTGTTTTATTTTTACCTGATATATCGTCAGGGAGAATAATATTTTTAGTGCTTTCAGGCACAGGTGTTTTCATGGATATGTCCTGAGGCAGAGATATGTTATTGCCATGAAAAGGTGTACCTGTAGCAGATATTAAATCTGGTACATCTATTTTATCTTTCATCTCGTCAAGAACAAGCACTATTTCTCCTCCGCCTGTACTTACCTGTTTTGGTTTCCCTTTTTCATACAGGGAATAATATTCACCTGCATCAATTTTTTTGTTACTGTTGTCATCACTGAAAGAACGAATATAATATTTTCCGTCACGAAGAGAAAAACTGGCAGAACCATTTTCTTCCCATACGGCGGTCGTTGCCAGAATATTATTGAATTGCTGATCTGATGCAACCTGAACCAGGCAGCCCAGTGGAGAATGATCGGGATAAACAATCTTTACCCGTAAATTCCCTTTTATCTTAGGAGTTGCTGTTGGTACAGGTACAGGAGTGATTGCACTGGGAGCAGGAGAAGGAGAAGGTGTCTCTTGAAGTGGAGTATTTGCAGATACTGGCCCTTCTTCGTTAAATATGATGGTAATTTCTTCTCCGCATTTGACAGGTTCAGGTTCTTCTCCTCCGTAAATTACAGCTGTATCACCCTGATCTATCTGACCGTTTCCGTTTGCATCATAAAAGGCATGAATATAATAAGTACCTTCCGGTACTGTTATATTAAAAGTCCCGTCAGAAGAGGTTACTTTTGAAGCTGTTACAAGTGTTTCAAAGGTAGAATCCTTAAAAAGCACTATTACTGTTCCAGTAGAAGAATGGCCGGGAATTATTACCTTACCTTTCAGAGTTCCTTTTTTCCCTGATGAAGGAGAATTATTATTTGAAGAATCTTTACCGTCTGAAGGCAATCCAGCATTGTTCAGAGGACTGTTCCCCTGAGTTCCGAGAGGAAATACTACGTCTGCACCGGGACTTACTGCGACAGGTTTATCACCTCCGTAGGTGAACAGTAAATCTCCTCCATCGGTCTGACCGTTCCTGTTAACATCTACCTGGGCCTGAATATAATATTTACCGGGAGGAAGAGCTACTTCAAAAGCTCCGTCCTGAGACTGGATAACTATGCCTTTTATCATATAGTCCATTTTAGGATCATCAAAGAAGAACAGAACTACTATCCCCTGAGGATCGCCTCCGGAATAAATGACTTTTCCTTTCAGAGTTCCCATATCTCCTATGTCTCCGTAACAGTGGATACATGTCATTAAAAGGAAAGTAATAAGTAAAATAGATAATCTTTTCAATAATATTTCCTCCTTTTTAATCGTGACGCGTAATGCGTGATGCGTAATGCGTGTTTTACCGGTGCCGGGCGAACACGGTTTGCCACTGCTACTCACTGCTCACTGCTCACTAATTCCTCCAGCTTTTCGGATCCAGAGCGTCTCTGAGACCATCTCCTACAAAGTTAAACCCCAGCACTGTAAGCATTATCAACAGTCCCGGGAAAAGAGTCATCCACGGAGCTATTCTTATATATTCCTGACCATCGCGGAGCATGCTTCCCCAGCTTGCCTGAGGGGGTTGAACTCCTATACCTATAAAACTCAAAACTGATTCCGTAAGAATTGCTCCTGCTATGCCAAGAGTGGACAGGACTATAACGGGGGGCAGGACATTGGGCAGTATATGTTTTACTATAATCCTGGTAGATGATGCTCCTGCAGCTTTTGCCGATTGAACAAATAATTCTTCTTTTACTGTGAGAAACTGCCCTCTTACAAGCCTTGTTACTCCTGCCCAGCTTGTAAAACCTATGACTATCATAATATTTAACATACTCGGTTCCAGCATGACCTGTATTGTCAGTATAAAGAAAAAAGTCGGCAAACACAACATTATATCTACGGCTCTCATTATAACAGTATCTATAAAACCTCCGAAAAAACCTGATATACTTCCCAGTATTATTCCTATAGATACATAGATAAATACAGAAACAAAACCTACTGTAAGGGAAATTCGTGAACCATAAATAGCTCTGCTCAGATAATCTCTTCCGTAATTATCTGTGCCGAACAGGTGTGTAATACCGGGAGCAAGGGGAATACCGCTTATATCTTTATCTATTTTGTCTGGATCATAGGGAGAAATAAGAGGAGCAAAAATGGCAATAAAAAACATGGCAGAAAGAATAATTAATCCTGCAAGAGCCAGCCGATTACGGATGAATTTTTTCCATATTTTATAATTAATTGATTCTATTTTTGTATCTTCCATAAATTTTTTTGATTGTTTCCGGTTAACCTTTGCCCACCCTTTATTTACATTCATAAATTTTCATTTTTCAAGTACATTGGGCGTCAACTTTATAAATACTACCTGTTTTATTTTTTATTATTCAACATAAACAGGTAAAAATCCTTTATATAAAAGGCTTTTTCTGTTGAAGAATATGTTGTAATTGTGTTATAATAATATTTTATGATCATAAAGGGGGATAATTTTATATCATGAATAAAACATCAGTATTGCTTGTTTTTTTTGTTTTTTCCGTATTTTTATCTATAGCCGTAAGTGCCAGTAATAATTATATAGTTGTTTACAGCGATAAATTTTATTTGAAACTTTTCGATTCAAAGGGAAAGTTTTTGAAATGTTACCCTGTGGGATTGGGGTTAAATGGTACGGGTAAAACCAGAGAAGGTGATAAAAAGACTCCTGTGGGAGAATATAAAATAATCTGGAAAGCGTCCAGATTTGCTAAAGAAGACGGAGGTTACCTTATTCAGGACGGTAAAGCTTTTTGCGGGCCTGATAATATATTCACCACCGATCCTGAGATAGGTTATCGTGATGAGTCCCTCTGGACTGACGGTTATGGCGGAGAGAGGGCTGTTGTTATGTGTTTGAATTACCCTAATGATTCAGACAAAAGTAAAGGGTATACAGGGGGATGTATCGAAATACATGCCACCTTACTTGGAGGAATAGGAGAATATTCTTCATATGGGTGTATCAGAATGTACCCGGACGATGCAAGAGAACTTTATAATCTTATCGATGTAGGAACAAAGGTTTTTATTAAATAAATTTTTATACAGGTTCAAGCTCTGTCAGAGCTATAACATCATTGGGACAGAACTTCGCACATATGCCGCAGTGAATACATGGCAGAGGTTTCTTGTTTTCTATATCCCATTGCATGGCATGAAGTGTACAGGCCCTTACGCATTTACCGCATCTTATGCAATTTTCTTCTATCAGCTTTACTCCGCCCCCGGGCAGTAATTCCAGAGCACCGGCAGGACAGGCTGCCATGCAATCAGGTTCCGTGCAGCCTGTGCACATTCTTATGGAGAAAGACCCTTCTGTTCCTGCGTAGGCTCTTACTCTCATGGCACTTTTATCTGTTGTAACTTCATTGTGGAAAGCCCTGGAACAGGCATACATACAACTGAAACACCCTATACATTGATCACGGTTTATAACTCTCATTTTTTTTCTCATAAAATCCTCCCCTGTAGTGAATAGTGAGCAGTGAAAACACGCATTACTCATTACGAACCATTTGTCACACGTTACGCGTCATCAGTTACGATATTAATATATTACATTTCTGTAATAGATATGGTAATGGTATTTCTGGATTTTGCTCCCACAGTTACGGCGATACCGGCAGTTCTATTTTTTTTACTGCCTGTAAACATAACACTTTTATCCGTAGAAAATACCTTCTCTATTTTCCACCCTTTTGAGGCAAGTTCCTTTTTATAAAATTTTTCTATCTGACTTATTTTATCATCTGTTTCCAGAGAGAGTGTATTTACATGTTTATCACTGTAATTTATACTGACAAGAACTTTAGATTTCGGATATATTGGCACATCTGAAGGAAAATCTTTTGGTATCTCTCCGTTATTAAAAGAAATATTTTCGCCGTTTTTCCCTGTCATATTTATCTGTCCCGTATTGTTTAAGTCTTCTTTCTGGGCATTTATAACATCATCGGGAATTTGTCCTCCTCTGTTTTGAAATATACATCCGAAACCAGTAAGTATAACTATAGATAGTAATAAACATAGACTTAAAAACTTCATTGAAATATCTCCTTCTAAAAATGAAACGTGAGACGTATTTCCTCGCGTCTCACGACTCACGACTCACGTCTCACGACTCACGACTCACGACTCACGACTCACGACTCACGTCTCACGTCTCACGTCTCACGTCTCACGTCTCACGTCTCACGTCTCACGTCTCACGTCTCACGACTCACGACTCACGACTCACGACTCACGACTCACGTCTCACGACTTACTGAATCATCCTTCAAATATTTTCTTTTCTTCTGTAGCTTTTTTCATGTCTTCAGCTTTATGAAGAGCTTCTTTTGCATCAAGATAACCTGAGCCCTGTTCATTATCTGTAAGATCGGGCAGTTTATCTGCTGTAGACATAAGTATATTTTTTACCTGATAGGGAGTAAGATCGGGATTTGCTTCGTACATAGCTGCTACTACACCTGAAACTACAGGTGTAGCCATAGATGTTCCCGGCATACCCATATAGGCCGTCCCCATTACAAGGGGCATACGGGAGAATATGGCTATACGCTTATCTACAACTTTTCTTGCATCTTCCGGTGATTTTCTGAATTCTTTTATGGATTCATCTCTAAATCCGTAGACTTTCTTTAAAATATCATCAGGTATGCTCATTAACTGATCATCAGGGAAAGTCTTCAGCCAGTTCAGAGTAGCAAGTCTGTCAGCCATAAATTTACCATCACTTTCTGCCTTTGAACCGGGAGAAAGGGGAGCAACAATACTTTCTCCGGGAGCCAGCAGATCGGGTTTCACAAGTCCGTCAGGCGTTGGCCCTCTGCTTGAAAATGGTGTTATTGTGTCATCAGTTCTGTCAGGAGTGTTTTTATCATCTGCTGCACCTATTGTAATAGCAAAAGGACTGTCTCCCGGCGCACCTATTGTTCCTGCTTCAGGGCCTGAATTACCTGCTGCCACCAGCACAGTTATTCCTGCTTTCACTGCCGCTTCTACTGCTATATCAGTGGGATCTTCTGAATATTTTACAGCTTTATGTCCCAGAGACATATTGATTACTTTTATATTGTATTTATCCTTGTTTTCGACAGCCCAGTTTATGCCTTTTATCACATCAGACGTTTTTCCGCCGTCAAGGCCAAGAACTTTTATGCCTATGATATTTGCGTCAGGTGCAAAAGAACGGAATTTGCCATCAGATAATGTACCGTTCCCGGCTGCATCTCCTGCCACGTGAGTTCCATGACCTCCGTCGTCATAAGGAACACTTCTGTTATTAACAAAATCTACCCAGCCTTTTATCCTGTTATTTGGGGTTATAAGATCAGGATGAGGATATACTCCTGTATCTATAATGGCTATACCTACACCTTTACCTGTATATTTTTTAAATATTTCATCCTGTGCCTCTGCTATTCCTTTTGGCTCTTTAGCTATAGTAGACATAGCGTTATCAAGAAAAGGCTCTTCTTTTTCATTGGCTTCGATTGCTTCTTTTATATCAGGTTCTGGAAGCCATCGTTCTACTTTGTCTTCATATACGATATAACCTGCTTTTTCCAGATCTTTTTTCTGGTTTTCATTGAGTTTTGCCGTATATCCGCTCACAAGAGGTATCTGTCCATCTAATTTTACGTCCCTTGTTTCTAAATCTTTCTGGGTAAGTGCCATGTTCTCTTCTGTACTGGCACTTTTCATCAGAGTTGGTCTTGGAATAATAAGATAACTTGAGTCAGAGGAAGAAGAATCCAGTTTTACACTGTCTTTTACTTCAGACGGCTGTTCCTTTATACTTCTTGGTGATATTTCCGGTAATTTTGATATATTGGAAGAATTGATTTTCATCTTATACACCCTTTCATGTCAATATGTAAAATCATCTGACCTTAATATACCATATTTGTCGAGTATGTTGTATGTTGATTTGTTAATTTTTTGTTAACTTTTTGACTAAGTACCACTCCAGATAAGTTCGTAACCATTTTATCAGCTTCTGCCTGACAGGCTCTTACGAAGAAAAATCATTTGCCTTATTTAATTTGTTTTCCAGATAATAAATTAACCCTTATTTAATTGTTATTCCTGAATGATAAATACTCACTGATTAATATTCTCCGCTGAAATACTGTTCCAGAGCTCTATAAATTTCTTCCAGTATCTGTGTTTGATAATCCATTTTCTGTTGTAACTCCGATATGGAATTTCCCAGAGTTTCCTGTTGCTGAAATAACATATTTATAGCCTGATAAAGTTCTTCATCTTCCTGTGGTTGCTGATAAACCTGTTCCTGTGGTCGTGCCGGTGTGAGAGGTCTTGGTGTGAGAATATTAATATGGGGAAATTTTCTCTTCTGCTGTGGCAACATATATTCTTCCTGGACTTCCGGAGGCATTGCAGGCATTGCAGGCATTTTACCTCTCGGAGGACTTACAAATTTACCTACAGCTTCGGCGAGATTGCCTTCTATAGTTTTTTGATCTCTTATTTTACCTGCAGCAGGAGGGCCATAAGACGGGAATTTATCAGGTGAAACAGGAGTAAAATCTTCTTCTCTTTCTTCCGGTTCTATAAACTCTTCTCTTTTAGGACCTTTGAATAATCCTATAAATTGGTCGGGACTCAGAGGCGTAAATTCCTGGGTTTGAGCTTTTGATACTGGTAATTCCTGCTGTTCCCTCATTTTCTGGGCTTTTATCAGTCCTCCTATTTTACCGGGAGTGAGAGGAGTAAGTTCTTCACCTTTTGGTTTTTTTCTTGCAGTCCCCGCAGTTGTACCTGTTTTTCCCGAAATCTGCTGTAATGGTTCAGGCTGAACCTGCTGTGTCATTATGTTATCATGGACTTCTTCCGGCTCTCTTCTCCCTATTCCCATAGCTGTCGTAGCTCTCTGTCTTGTCTGACTCTGGGCGGGAACACTGCTATAGGGCATAGAAGTCACAGAATGCCCCTCCTGCTGTTTCGATGATAATTTTTCATAACATTCATTACATATCATGGCACCGTCAAAAATTTTGCTTCCGAATAATGTCATAGGAGAATCACATTTAGGACATTTCATAATTACTTATCTCCTTTAACTTTCTTTTCAGAACATCTAAATCTTCTTCCATTTCAAATCTTTCACTGAGCTGTAGGGCATTGGAATAAATCCTGTGAGCACTGTCATAAAGTCCCAGACTTTTCACTTTATCACCGGCCTGTATTAAATAAAAGTTTGAAAGAGAATAATCTTTACCTTTGAAGAAATGATAGGAAAGTTCTACTAAATCAGGTATTTCCCATTCCTCGTATGTAAGTTCCAGTTTGTGTGCTATATTCAGGTGAAGTTCCTGTCTTTTCTCCTTCGGTATGGAATTGTAAAAGATTTCTTTCATAATATGATTTGTGAAACTGTATATTTCTTCTTTACCTCTTTTTTCTTTACAGAGGATTTTATTTTTTATAGCCTGTTCTATAAGAAAGGAATTTTTTTCTTCACTGAATGATACCTGTTCTTCTTTCCCGTCGTTCTCTATAAGGAAACTTAAATAAGAAGAATAGAAATTATCAGGGAATATCGAGGCTTTTGTCAGAAAATCTTTTGTCATTTTATCCATTAATTTAATTCTGTCTATTAACAGTTCATTGATTGAATTTGGCAGAAGAAAATTTATTTTTTCCTCATCAACCTTCCAGTTGTTTTCCTGCCAGTTAAGTGTTTTACTTTCTATTAAAAAATTAATACTTTCTTTTATAAATAAAGGATTTCCTTCAGAAGCTATATGTATTTTTTGAAACAGCTTATCCTCTATTGTTTCTGTCATTAGTATACTTTTTATCATTTCAGCTGTATGTTCCGGGCCAAGATTTCTTATACTGACGGATTTCGGGGAAAATACCTCATTCCATCTGGTCATATCGGGGATAACTTCATATTCGCCCAAGAGCTTATCTTCATCTAAAGTCGCTATTATCAGAATATGGCCTTCATGTTTTTTCTGTAATTCCAGAAGGAAATTAAATGTAGATGCATCGGTCCAGTGAAGATCATCTATAGTTATAATAAGTGGTTTTATGCATGACAGGTCTATCAGAAAATTAAGGAGCAATCCGGATACATCTTCTGTAAATTCAGGTTCTCCTCTTCTTCCGTAAGGTTCCATAAGAGGTATAATGTAAGGATAGATTTTATCTGCCAGTTCTTTTATCTCCTGAATATCTCCGGACATATTTCTGAAAGGAATATTATTGGTTTCAGTTTTAAAATTCAGATCTTTCTTAAAGATCATATTATTATAAAGTTCATTTCTATCGTGAGAAAAGAAGGGGCATAAGCCATCTATTATAGTATAATAAGGGGAAAAGAACTTTTCTCTGCTACATATGCCTTTTACAAATAACATGTTTCTTATTCTGGCATATACTTCTATTTCTTCAAGCAACCTGGTTTTCCCTGTACCCTGAGGACCTGAAACAATTATAAGTTTTATATGTTTTTCTTCTTTCAGTTTATCAGCTTCAAGATATAATTCTTTAAATTCTTCATCACGTCCTACAAGTGATGACCTGGGATTAAGAAAGCTTATTCCTCTGTAAGATAAGTTTTCCGGTAAATTCATTTCATCAGACCTGTTCTTAAGAGCCTCCATTAATTCTCCGGCAGAACTGTATCTGTCATCAGGTTTTTTCTCCAGCAGTTTCATAGTTATCTGTTCTATGTGGAGGGGGATAGACGGATTATAAATAGAAGGGGATTTGGGCGGATCATTTACATGCTGCATAATAACAGTGATTTTACTGCTTCCTCTGAAAGGCTTTTTTCCTGTGAGTAATTCGTACATGATGACACCGAGAGAATATAAATCTGCGCGGCTGTCAACAGTGCTGTCCATAACCTGTTCAGGTGCTATATAACTGGCTGTACCCAGTATTGCCCCTTCATTTGTCAGCTTATTGCTATCTAACATATTCAGAGCATAACCAAAATCAAGTATATTTATTCTGCCTTCCTCTGTTATCATAATATTTGATGGTTTAAGGTCTCTATGGACTATGCCTGTTGAATGGGCATGGCCTAAAATATTACATAATTCTATCATAAGCCTTACTATAAAGCCAATACCGAATGTTTCTCTTTCCATAAGAACAGATAGCGCCATACCGGGAACATAATCCAGAACTATATAGTATTTACCATCAAATTCTTCTATATTTTTAGCTATGATGATATTAGGATGATTAATCTGTTCAGACATCTTCAGTTCTCTTCTGAGACGTTCTATTGTTTTAAATTTATCTTTTTCAGGGCCATAGAGCAGATGTTCTTTTATAAGTTTTATAACAACATTTTTCCCTGAAGATATATCTTCTGCCAGAAATATTTCGCTTGTTCCGCCTTCACTTATCATTTCAAGTAATTTGTAACGTTCACTTAATATTTTTCCTATCATAAAATACCATCGTTCCTTATTATTTAATTTGATATAAACTTATTCTAGAAAAAAAACTTTATTCCTGTAGATTTTTTAGTCGAATTCATAACTTGTCACATTCGAAATTTATATGGAAAATTTCTTTTCCCGGAAAATAGTATTTTTTTCTCTTATTAAAAATTTAGTATATTAATTTTAATATTTAAAAAAATTATAATAAAATTTCTATCTATTCAAAAAATCGATTCTGAGTTATTATATTATCAGAGATGAAGGAATTTTGTCATTATTGTTGTTCCCTCTAATAGCCATGACCGGATCGGTCACAACTAGATATGAAAATTAACAGACAGTGAAGCATAAAACTTCATCATTTTTATATAAAATCTGTAATATGGAGGTGTTCCTGTGTATCGTAAATATGTAGAGATGGGGTTTACTGCAGAACCTTTTATGATTGTTCACGGGCAGATTATCAGAAATCCATATTATTTGCATCCTGATGAATATATAAGAAACATCACCGGTTAATTAAATTATGGAAACACATTATAAAAATGAAATTCGAATACTGAGTCAGTTGCTGTCTGCCCAGGGGATACTTTATATTTTCCCGACTCTTGAAAAAATTGGAGACTTTGGGGTAAATGTTATAAAAAGCATATCCGGTGTGATGCAGTGCAGTATCTGTCTTGTAAATCATGAAAAACCGTTAGGTGATATATTCGAAGGGACAGAAAATTTATCTGCAGCCCTGAAGAATGGTTCTGAAGAAGATTGTAAATTCCTTTTACCATTGGAAGAAAATTTACTGGTTTTTTATTTGCAAACTATAAGACATTTTGTTGGTTATGTTCTTGTATATGTTTCAAACCATCACGAATTCGA
>JBEHWP010000076.1:0-13217 GCA_040217665.1 Vulcanimicrobiota bacterium | reverse complement strand
TGGGGAATTCCTTCCTGACCTTCTCCCAGGCATTTCAATATTTCAAGTCTGTCACCTGTACGGACATGGTTGAGTCTTATTAATTTCAGGTAATCTACATTCATTTCTGCAGCAAGTTCTGCTACTGCTGTCTGAAGTGCAAAAGCCCCTGCAGGTGCTCCGTATCCCTGATATGCTCCTGCAATTATATTGTTTGTATAATAAACGGTAACATCATAATGCATATTCTCACATCTGAAGAGAGGAAGCGTTTTGGAACATGCATTCATTGGAACTGTAAGACAGTGGGGACCGTATGCTCCTGTATCTGCCTTTACATCCATATCTATGGCAGTAATTTTCCCGTCCTTATTCGCTCCTATTTTGACTCTTACTGAAGTAGGATGTCTTGTCCTGGATGCTATAAATTCTTCCTGTCTTGTAAAACGGAAAAAGACCGGTTTCCCTGTCTTGAGTGTTATATAGGCTGCCAGTTCTTCCATTACTACATCCTGCTTTGCACCAAAACCTCCTCCTACCCTTTCTTTAATGACATGGATTTTTGTTTCAGCGTAACCGGTTGCTCTTGATACTATCCTTCTCAGGTGGAACGGAACCTGGGTAGAAGCTCTTATTACAAGTCTGTCACCTTCCATATAGGTATAAACTACATGTGGCTCAAGAGGAGTGCATTGAATATGTCCTGTTTTATAGGTTCTTTCTATTATAAAATCGGCTTCTTTAAAACCTTTTTCTATATCACCTATGCCGCCTTTGTTGGAAGCAGCAATATTTTTTGCAAGATCCTGACCTACATGAAAACAGTATTCAGATGTTGTTTCATCATGGATCTGCACTGAATGATCATTCATGGCCTGTTCTATTGATAATATAGCAGGAAGAATTTCATATTCTACCTTTATTTTTTTCAGTGCTTCCGTTGCACTTTTTTCAGATGTAGCTGCCACTGCAGCAACCCTGTCTCCTACAAACCTCATTTTTTTATTTATTATCCTTCTGTCATAAGGAGACGGTTCCGGATAACACTGTCCTGCAGAGCCGTAAAGTACATCAGGGCAGTTTTCATGGGTAAGGATAAATTCCACACCTTCCATTTTCTCTGCTTCACTTATATCTATGTTTTTTATTATAGCATGGGCATGAGGACTTGCAAGAACCTTTACGTAAAGAGAATTCGGCCTTACCATATCTTCTACAAAACTCGGATCGGAACATAGAAGTTGATGTCCGTCAACTTTGGTTGTAGATTTTCCTACTATTCTGAGGTCTTTACGGAAAGAAGGATATTCTTTTTTATAATCCTTATCACCTTTCATTCTTTTTACTGCTACTTCTATGGCATCAAAGATCTGTTTGTATCCCGTGCATCTGCATATGATACCTGAAAGAGCGTCTTTTACATCCTCTTCAGATGGTTCAGGATTTCTTTCCAGAAGTTCCAGTGTTGCCACAAGCATGGCAGGAGTACAGTAACCGCATTGAACTACACCCGTATCAAGGAAGGCCTGCTGTATTATATGGAGCTGATTGTTTTTTGCAAGACATTCAGATGTTCTTACATCACATCCGTCTATTTGAGGAGATAATAACTGACATGAATTTACTGATTTCCCGTTAAGAAGGATTGTGCATGCTCCGCATGTACCTTCGCCGTCACAGCCGTTTTTTACAGAAATGATTCCATTACGCCTGAGTAGATCCAGCACTCTTTCTCCCGGTTCTGTGTCAAGTCTTTTAGGTTTTCCGTTTAATGTTATATTTATTTTCACAGGGAAATACCTCCTTTTTTCGCTGCTTCATAGAGAGCCTGTATAACAAGACCGCCGGCAAGTTCTTTTTTGAACCATCCTTTCCCTCTCAGATCATCAATAGGGTTTATATGGCTTTCCAGATGTTTCCTGACCTCAGGGGCATAATCTATTAATTTACCTTTAAGTTCGTGACCTCTGAGAAAGTCTTCTGTTTCCGGTATCCTGACTGGTGTTACAGATACCCCTCCTATTGCCAGTCTTGCATCTTTACATATGCCTTCTTCAAGTTCCATACCGAGACAGACATTTATTAATGCCAGATCATTTGATGTTCTTGTATAGCGGCATATGGAAATATGGAAGTTTTTACGGAAAGGCACGATTACCTTTGTTATAAGGGGTCTTTCTTTTTTCTGTATATATTCATAAAGTGGTACTTCCTGTTTCAAATCTTCGGAAGAGTAAATCTCCAGAAAAGTATCCATTACAAGCAGTACCGGTATCATATCTGAACAGGATTTACATGCAGCAATATTTCCTCCCAGAGTTGCCATGTTTCTTACATTCCTGTTACTTACATTTGAAGCAGCATGTTTTATCATAGAAAAAGGCTCTTCAGAAAGCTCCGGCTTTTCTATGATTTGTTGTAATGTTATTAATGGGTAAATAACTAACCTGTCTTCTTCTTTTTTTACTCCTGATAATCCGAGTCTCCCAAGGCTTATAAGTCCTGAAATACTCTCCGGTGTTCCCGGATAACCTTTTGCATTTATTTCAGTGCCTCCTGCCAGAAACCTGTAATCAGGCTGTTCCTCTTTTATCCTCAGAGCATCTGCTACTGTGGTAGGTGTATAAAATTCTTTTATCATAGCTTATCCCTCCCGGTTTAACTATTCACAATATATATTTACTGAAAAAAGCAGATTTCCTTCATTAATTTTAGGGAAATTTCATGTGTATCAGTGAAAAGTGAAAAGTGAATAATGAATAGTGAATAGCGCTTTCTTTTCATTTTTCACTATATGATTTTAAAGGAGTTATTTCTTTACAGGCCTTAACTATAAATATAACCTTTAAGAGCTTCTATTAATATATCAATTTCTTTTTCCGTATTGAAGTAGTGTACTGAAACCCTGAGACATTCGGGATATGGTATGGATCTTATAATAATCTTTTTGCTTCTGTACATATCTGTAACTATAGTGTTCATATCAACAGCCTGAGTTACAAAAGATACAAGACCGCTGGATTTTTCCTTTTCCACAGGACTGATTATATGAATTCTTTTTATACCTGACAGTTTTTCTTTCAGGTACGACACAAGTTTTTCTATTCTGGAACAGATAAATTCTTCACCGATCATATTATAGAAGTCGATTGCTGCAGAGAAAGCAAAATATGAGGCACTGCATGGAGTGCCTACTTCAAATCTCCTGGCTCCTCTGTGCAGTATAAAACCTTCGGAAGGAGAAAATTTCTCGACAGAATTATAACCCATACGGCCCGGTTTCAGGTGGTTTAAAGCTTCTTTTTTTACATATAGACCTCCCATCCCTTCTTCTCCGAGGAGCCATTTCTGGGCAGGAAATACGTAAAAATCGGGATCTATATCTTTTATATTTACAGGAATTGCTCCCACTGATTGAGCTCCATCAATAATTACCATGGCATTTTGCTCTTTTGCAGAGCTGCATATTTTTTTACAATCCAGTTTCTGGCCGTTATGATAGTTTATATGACTTATAAGGACGAGTTTTGTTTTTTTATTGATTTCTTCGATAATATTTTCTTCTACTATGAAGGCTTTTTCGTCTGTCCTGACGATTTTAAGTTTTACTCCATATTGTTTTTCAATATTCTGACAGTCTAACATACCGGAAATATATTCAGGATATACTGCTATAATTTCGTCTCCTTTTTTCCAGTCAATTCCTGAAAATACTATACCCAGACCATCAGAGGTACTGTGAGTCAGGCATATTTCACTTTCTGTAACTTTAAAAAAATCTGCAATCTTATGCCTTAAATTCAATTTTCCTATTTCATCATAGAGAACAGGAGATGCAGAGCCTTCATTTTTTGTTATATCTACATATCTCATAATTTCTTCTATAACAGGAAGAGGGAGAGGCCCCGAAGAACCTGTATTAAAGTAAATTACCTTTTTGAATTGAGGAAAATATGATCTTATTTTGTCTATGTCCATAATTATTACACTCCTTTTTTTCGTGATGCGTGATGCGTAATGCGTGATGCGTAATGCGTGATGCATATTTTCACCGGTACCGGGCGACCACAGGGGGTCGCCCCTACGACTCACTCTTCACCCTTCACTTTCCATTTACCTTTTTTTATTATTCTTACAAAGTCTTTCATATTTTTAATTTCCGGTATTTCTATATACCACAGGCCGATAGTTTTCGTACTGTGGCTATCAGAAGCAGTAACGGCAGGAATTTTATATCTTTCTGCCAGCTTCATAGCAAGGTCTCTGTCTTCATCATGAAAATTGGATGAATCTACTTCTATTCCATGAAATCTTTTAATGGTTTTAATGGATAGCTTCATTTCTGTGTTAAATCTGAAGGGGTGTGGAAGGATAAAGGCACATCCGAGTTTCCCGAAATAATCCATTACATGTTCTACTTTCAGTGCATCAGGAATTCTTCCGAAAATATTTCTGGTTTTTATCCTGGCTTTACTTATTTTTTCATCCATTTTTGGAGAGCTTGGAATCTGGCAATTGTCAGGTATGCCGTAAATGAGCATGTCATAAGATTCTGCCGAATACTCAATACCGTTTAATATCAAAAAGTCAGGATATTTTTGCTGTAAGTTCGCCAATTCTTCTCTGTTCCATAGTATACCATGTTCTGTTATTACAATTCCGTCAATACCTCTTCTTATGGCTGTTTCAACTGCATCTTCCGGAGTTTGAATGGAACAGCCTGAATATAGAGACGTATGACAGTGAATATCTATTTTTATGGTAGAACCTTTTGTGATCCCGACTTTTCTTTTAATATAATCCATTGCTTTAATTATCATCTGGAATATCCGGTTCTACGAGAGAGTATTACTGACTGGCAAGATTATATATTTTAACCGGATAATTACCCATCTCGTAAAATTTACCTTTAGCATATCTGGTACCGTAAACATCTACTATTGCTCTGTATAAAGGGGAAGAGGAGGGATGGCCCGGACGATAAAGATTATCCCAGTCCCTTGGATCTTTACCTTCTTTTATGCAGTAATTCATGGCTCTCAGTACTGTAGCTCCTCCACCGTTATAAGCACCCATGGTCAATATCCATTCCTGATAAAGATCGGGTTTCCCGTATGTACCGTAAAATTTATTTACCGCTTTTGCCCAGGATTTATTTGGATAAACCTCTGCAGGATATTTTATAACTCTGTGTTTTGTTTTTAATGTTCCCAGAGCTGCCATAATATTTTTCTCAGGTATAAATCTTTCGTCTCTGGGACTTAATGAAAGCCCCTGGGCCTTTGCTTCGTTTTTGCCGAGCTGCATGAGGCCTGCATAACCGCTCGGACTTACTGCATTCGGACAGAAACCGCTTTCGATTGCTATGGTAGCTTTTATAAGAATCGGATATATGGGAAGTTCATAATTACACCATTTTTTCTCGATGGCAGTTAATATTATCTGGTTATATTTATTTTCAGATGTTCCGTATCCCCAGTTTGTCTGTATAAATGAAGCTCCTGCTACATCCTGCCGGCTCCCGTATACAGGTAAAATAAGTGATACAATAAGTGTTAACGTTGTTAAAGATAAAAAGAGATTTTTCATTTAAAAAATTCCTCCTGGAATGGTTTCTGATTTACTTCTGCGACAGAAGTCTGCGAGTTGTTCCCCCGAAGGGGACAGGTCAGTACAGGAAATAAATATTATGACAGGTGTAATTTTATTGAATAAAATCAAGTGCAAATAAGTAAAATACGACATGTTTTTTTATTTTCCTGCAAGAGGATAGATTTTTAATGAAAAAAGATATAAAATTATAAGAGGATTTTTAGAAAAAGGAGTTTTCTCATGCATAAAATTCTTATTTTTATATTTGATCCCCATTTGCTGGAAGAAAAGATAAAGGAACAATATCCTGACTTTATTGTAAAAAGCTGGTCTTCCAGAAAGGATTGTGATGATTATATCGAAGAAGCCGATATTTTGATCTGCCACAAAATATCTGATGAACTTTTGAGAAAGGCAAAAAAATTAAAATGGATACAACTTCTCAGTGCAGGCTGTGATCATGTTTTATCTCTTCCGTCATACAGAAAGGAAATAATACTTTCTACAGCGAAAAATATACATCATATTCCAATCTCGGAATATGTCATGTCCTATATACTTTCTTTATCTCACAGGACTTTTGATTATATGAAGTTTCAGAAAGAAAAAAAATGGGCCAGAATAGAAGGGATGGAACTGACAGGTAAAACCCTGGGATTGATAGGTGCCGGCAGTATAGGAAAGGAAATTGCCAGAAAAGCAAAACCTTTCGGCATGCATATAGTAGCTCTTAAAAGAACACCTGAACAGGTTGAGTTTATAGATGAAATTTATGGCATTAATGAAATGGATATAGTACTGTCCCGTGCCGATTTCATTGTTCTGGCTCTGCCACTTATAGAGTCTACAAAAAATCTCATAGGAAAAAAAGAGATTGAAAAAATGAAATCTACTGCTTATTTAATTAATATAGCGAGGGGAGAAATACTGGACGAACAGGCACTCATAGGAGCTTTGAAAGAGAAAAGACTTGCCGGAGCCGTTCTTGATGTTTTCAGAGAAGAACCGCTCGGACAGGACAGTGAACTGTGGAATGTAGAAAATCTCATAATAACACCTCATATATCCTGGTCCGGTGAATATACTTTTGAAAGACTTTCGGAACTTGTGCTTGAAAATATGGCACGGTACGTGAATGGTGAGCAATTGAAGTATATTGTTGAACGTGATGTCGGGTATTAAGGATCAGTCAGGAAATAACTACATCATAGTTAAAGTTTATATCGTGATGCGTAATGCGTAATGCGTGACGCGAGGATACAATCGTTCTAATAATTTGCCGGAGTTATTTTTCTTACATTACTAAGTACCGCACCAGGTAAATTGGTACCCAAAAAAATATGGCATACACTCCTGTCCCTGTCCGGGCTCTGGAGGAAAAGATATGCCGTATTAAAAGAGAGTTGTAAATGATATAGACGCAAAATATTAACAGTCTGCAAAACCAGTTTGCCACACAACAGGATCATATCTTTTCCGGAAGAGTCCGGACAGAGACAGGTTTTAGAAATGGGTATGAACTTATCTGGAGCGGTACTAAGTTGTGAGTCGTGAATCGTGAAAAGTATGGGCAAACCACTGTGTTCGCCCGGTGAAAAGTGAGCAGGGGTATTTATTAAACGCCATGGATATGAAATACGCATCACGCATTACGCATTACACATTACGCATCACGAATATGGAGGTAATATTTTGCTAAAAAGAATCAGGCGAGTGACACAGATTATTGTACTGATAATCTTTATTTATCTTATCATAGAAACAGCAGATCCTTTAACTAAAGAACATACGGATATATTCCTGAGATTAAGTCCTCTTTCGAACATACTTACTGTTATAGGCACGAGACATTTTGTTTTTGAACACATACTTCCGGGGATTATAGTCTTAATAATTTCTTTATTTATGGGAAGATTTTTCTGCGGATGGATCTGTCCTCTGGGAACAACTATAGATATAGCAGATAAACTTATTCCTTCTGCCAGAGGAAGATCTATGCCGGATCATAAGTGGAAATATATGCTGTTAACTGCTCTTTTAACACTTTCATTGCTGGGTGTGTCTGTAGCCGGTATACTGGATCCTCTCTGTATTGCACAGAGAAGTTATGCTCTTCTCATATATCCATTTGTAAATTTAATAATAAGAAATTTTATTGAAATACTTTATTATATTCCCTTTTTAAAGGATACAGGCCGTGAAGTTTATGATCTCCTGCTGAACTGGAAATTACTTACTACAGAACAGGTTTTTTATAAAGGCCATCTGTTTATGTACTTCGTATTTGCCGGAATATTGCTTCTGAGTTTAAAGAGCCGCCGGTACTGGTGTAAAAGTCTCTGTCCTCTGGGGGCAATGATTGGGATTTTTTCCTTCTTCCCCCTTTACAGGAGATATGTGTCAGATAAATGTAATAAATGTGCTCAATGCCAGATTGATTGTAAAATGAATGCTATAGAAAATACCGGGAAGAAAACCCTGTATCATGAGTGTACAGGATGTTTTGATTGTCTCTATAGCTGTCCTGAAAAAGCTGTTTCATTTAATTTCTTTAATATACTTAATTTATTAAAAAAGAAAAAGGAAGAACCTCAGGAAGATCATCAGGATTTACCCCGGAAAACTAAAAAAAGTCTTTACGGAAGAAGAATTACCAGAAGGGATATTATTAAAGGAGCAACTTTAGGGGCTATAGCTGTACCTGTCCTGAGACTCGATCCGATTCGTAAATGTGAAGATCCTTTTTTACTTCGTCCTCCCGGCTCAATAGAAGAAAAACTCTTCAGTGATACATGTATAAGATGCGGCACTTGTATGAAAGTATGTCCTACAAATGCCATTCAGCCTTCTGTCTTTGAAGCAGGCATTGACAATCTCTGGACTCCGAAGATTGTCCCGCGAACAGGTTACTGTTCCTATGAATGCAATCTCTGCGGACAGGTCTGTCCTACAGATGCCATAAAATATCTGGAAATAAAAGAAAAGCAGAAGACTCAGATAGGGCTTGCCTGTATAAACAGAAACAGATGTATACCCTATACAAGAGATGATAACTGTATGGTATGTGAAGAAATGTGCCCTGTCTCTGATAAGGCCATAAAATACACCACTAAGAAAGTAATGGTAAAAGGATTTGAAAAAGAAATAAAACAGCCTTATATAGATCCTGAATTATGTATAGGGTGCGGAATATGTGAAAATAAATGCCCTGTAAGAGGTATGCCTGCAATTTACGTGACAATTTATACGAAAAAAGATGACAGTTATTACGGGTAGAAAGTAAAAATTGAAAAGTAAAAATTGAAAGGTGGAAAATGGAAAGTGAAAGGTGAAAAGTGAGTGGATGCGCATCACGCATCACGCATCACGCATCACGATTTATAAAGGAGGTTTTAAAAAATGAACAGGAGAACTTTTTTGAAATGTGCTACATCTCTTGCATCAGCTATGTTTCTTGGTGCCTGCAGCAAAAAAAACGGTTTTGCTGCAGTAACAGGAGTTGCTCCCAGAAAATTGCGACAGAATAATTTGAAACCAGGTATTTTTGTGGCTGAAGGAAAAGATCCGAAATCTATGGTAAGGGCAGCTATCAAAGAAATAGGAGGACTGGAATCTCTTATTAAAAAGGGTGATACTGTTGTGGTAAAACCAAATATTGGCTGGGACCGTGCCCCTGAACTGGCTGCAAATACCAATCCTGACCTGGTGAAGGAACTTGTAACCATGTGTTATAAAGCAGGAGCTAAAACAGTTAAGGTTTTTGACAGAACCTGTAATGATGCAAAAAGATGTTATAAAAACAGCGGTATTGCAAAAGCGGCAGAAGAAGCAGGAGCAAAAGTAGATTATGTAAGTGAATCTTCCAGTTTTTATGATGTTGTTACTGCACCTGATGCTGTTACACTTAAAACGTGGAGTGTCTATCAGGATGTAATGAAGGCCAGTGTTGTTATAAATGTGCCCATACTCAAACACCACGGCATTTCCGGTCTCACTATAAGTATGAAAAACCTTATGGGGATTATAGGAGGAGACAGGGGAGAAATACATCAGGGTATAGATAAAAATCTGTCTGATCTGACAAGAATAATACCTGTTGAACTCGTTATAGTCGATGCCTGCAGAATTCTTACCAGACATGGCCCTCAGGGAGGAAATGCCAGCGATGTCCGCATGGGAAACCAGATAATAGTAAGTACAAATCCCGTTATGGCAGATGCTTATGCCGCTAAATTATTCGGTCTTGATCCCTCTAAAACAGATTTCCTTAAAGTCGCTTCCGAAAGGGGACTGGGTGAGATAAATGTCAGTAAGATGAAAATCAAAAAGATTAAAAGTTAACATTTTGTTAATAAATTTTTGTTGTTTTAAAAAATTCAATACTGTATAATTCTTTTATATCATAGATAAAGAGAGGAATATTTATGTTTATAAATTCAAATAAAACCCGGCATATTGCCAGTTTAGCCCTGCAAAAAGTGAAAGAATCTCCTGAACGGGAATTAACAGAAAGCAGGGGAGATGCTTTTCTTGGAGCCATAAGAGATTACGGAGTAACTAAAGAAGAGAAACTTCTTGCTGAAATGGTTAAAAAATCTATGGTAAAAGCAAAAGAAACTTATAAGAATGTTGATACCAGCGCAATGCAGACTGTCGCTTTCACTGCTCTGGCAAAGGGCATTACCGGTCCTATGGGATTATTAATGGCAGATCTTGGTAAAGTTGCCTGCAGTTATAGTTCCGGTGCATCAAATGTATATCTTGAAGGTATAAAAGAACATGGTACGGAAGGTCAGAAATCAGTCGTGGAATTTCTGGAAAAAACAGGATTGACTGTAGAGTTAAAAGATGTCAGAGACCTGCAGTCATTTATTTTTAAATCACTTAAAAATACTGAACAGAGAGATGTAGATTTTGCAAGAAAACATGGTTATACCATAATGAAAATATTAAATAATAATTATGATTATGATTGTACTGCCGTTGACGGGAAAAAAATTGGAGCAATGCTTATTGACCTTATAGCAGAAAAAGGAGAAGGAAAAGAGAAAGAATTTGCTTCTGCTCTGAAAGAGGCAAACCTTTCTAATACCGATAATCAGGAACGTGCTATGAAGTTCATAACAGGCGGTATTGAACCTGCTGCAAAGGAAGCACTTTTTAAGCTCCTTCATAAAACCTTTGATCCTGGATTATTTGGTCTTCTCTTTAAAGGTTCAGGAAATCCTGCTATACTCAGTTTTATAGAGAAGCTCGCCGCTAGTAATGCATCCACTGCTTCTGAACTGGTACCTGATGCTATAAAAATGATTCAGAATGGTAAAAAAGAACTGCCGGAATATAGCCTTATTAAACTGGCAGGCCAGAACTCAGCTTCATCGTTTTATTATGATGTAAACCGTAATGAAATTCTCATGAAGACAATCGCAGAAAAAGGAGAATTGCCTGAAAATAGAACAATTGCCGGTAAAGCTCTTGAGGAAGTAAAAGAAAAACCGGGATTTTTCAAAAGTATTTTTAAAGGTAAAGAAGGTAATTTAAACAGGACAAGGGAAATTTACCATGAAGCTCTGGGAAAAATTTCGGAAAATTGTACCCATGCCAGAGTGAAACAGGACAATGTGAATATATATGGTGAAATAAATAACATATTAAACAGTTAATATTTAGGCGGGATAAAACAAAAAAATACTATAAAAATAGTATTTTTTTTGTTGCCTTTATTCAATACTGTAAGAGGAGTAGATATTAAGAATGATATTTGAAGAACTGTTAGAAATTTCGAAAAAAGCCGAACATGATACGAAAGAACTCAGGGAAAAAGTGAAAGATATAGAAGAATATAATCAGCTTAAAGTATTGAAAGCATTCATATCCCGTGGTGTTTCTGATTTTCATTTTTCCGGCTCTTCCGGCTATGGCTACCATGACAGCGGAAGGGATCTTCTGGATGAAATCTATGCAGAAGTGTTCGGAGGTGAAAAAGCCCTTGTAAGATGGCAGTTCGTCTCAGGAACCCATGCCATAAGTTCTGCACTTTTCGGCATACTTCGTCCCGGCGATGAATTTCTTGCAGTTACAGGCACTCCCTATGATACGCTCGGTAAAGTAATAGGTCTTGTGCCGGGTGTTAGAGGAACATTAACTGACTGGAGGATAAATTACAGAGAAGTACCTTTAAGAAACGATGGTAATGTAGATATAGAATCCTTTGAACGATATATAACGAAAAATACAAAACTTGCTTTTATTCAACGTTCCAGAGGATATTGCTGGAGAAAAAGCCTTACTGTAGATGATATTTCCCCTGTTGTTAAAAGACTTAAAGAGATAAAAAAAGATATAATAATTCTTGTAGATAACTGTTACGGTGAATTTACTGACAAAAAAGAACCTCTCGACTCGGGAGCAGATATTATTGCAGGTTCTCTTATAAAAAACCCCGGTGGCGGTATATGTCCGACCGGAGGGTATATTGCAGGCAGGGAAGACCTTGTTGAACTTGCGGCAGGAAGACTTACTGCACCGGGGATAGGAAGTGAAGTAGGCACTTCCATGTATATTAATAGAACCTTATACCAGGGATTATATCTGGCTCCTTTACTTGTAAGCCAGGCCCTCTCTGGTATGATATGGGCAGGGTCTATGTTTGAACATTTGAATTATATTACTTTACCGGCAAGAGGGGAGAAACGGGGGGATACAGTCCAGGCTGTAAGGCTTGGCAGTAAAGAAAAACTCATAAAATTCTGCCAGGGCATTCAGAGTAATTCTCCTGTAGACAGTTATGTAAATCTTGAAGGAGGTTATACACCCGGATACAGTGATAAGTTAGTTATGGCTGCAGGAACTTTTATTCAGGGAGCATCACTTGAACTTTCGGCAGACGGACCTTTAAGGGAACCTTTTATTGCCTATCTCCAGGGCGGACTTTCTTATTTTCATATAAAATATGCAGTTCTCAGGGCTTTAGAGGCTATGGAGTGACATACTTATAAATTTGCCCAGATCCTTATATCTGTATCTTGCAAGATGATTGATATTAAGAAGTGACTGAAATGCTTTAAAAGCTTCACCGGGTTTTTCATCCAGAAGGCACATTACACCGAGCATATAATAGGCCTGTGTAATTGAACTGTTTATGCTTATAACCTCTTTTATCTCAGAAATGGCGTCAGAAGTTCTATTAAGCATGAGGTATATTTTTGCCTTCAGCATTTTTGCAATACATTCCTTTTTATCTGTGTCTAAAATATGGTCAAGCAAGTGTAAAGCACTGTCATAGTCTTTGAGTTCCATATGAATTTTGGCAATCTGGGTTTTCAGACATACCGATTCAGTGATTTTATTCAGTGCTTTTCCGTATATATTAAGAGCTTTTAATAATCTTACTTCGTTAGATACGGGAGTTTCATAGGCTTTTTTATACTGTTCAAGTCTTGACGGGGCAAATCCCCTGATATATTGAACATTGAGCTTTGAAATCTCTCTTATTATTGTGTCTATTTCATGTTTATATCCCGGAGGGAGCAGACTTTCCATATCTGAATAATCTTTTTCGTAGAGGTCATAGAAAACACATTTATAATACATTGAGTTTTCGCTTCTCTCCAGCATCATGGGATAGAGGCGGCAGCTCAGAGGTC
>JBEHWP010000075.1:0-13408 GCA_040217665.1 Vulcanimicrobiota bacterium | reverse complement strand
TATAGAAATGTCCACCTTTGATATTATCAAAAAATTTCACTTTGAAAATTCCTTTCATTCCATCAGTTTCAGCGGTGACGGACATAAAGCCCTTTTAATGGATTACAGAGCAAATGTCATATTTATTGATGTTTTTTCCGGCACATGCCTGAAAATTTTTAAATCGGTTGAATTCTTTAAAAGAACTATAAGGCACATAATCCCGTCTTCTGTAAGCCTGAATTATGACGGTTCCCTTGCAGTAATGCCGGGAAACAGTGTGAAATTAGTGAAAACTTCTACGGGAAAATGTCTGCGTTCCTTTCAGGGACATAATCAGAAGGTCTATTCCACAGTTATAGACCGGGACGGAACACTTATCGTTTCGGGAGATGAAATGGGCCAGATAAAAGTCTGGAAGATTTCTGATTTTAAATATACTGCACCCTTCAGACTCTCAACAATCAAAACTGCAGAAGAGACAGGAGAAATTCAGGCGGAATATGCCAGACTTGTTGAAAAAGCTTCTGCTGCAGTAGAAAATAAAGAATTTAAAGAAGCAATCTCTCTGTTAAATAGAGCAAGAGCACTGCCCGGTTATGAACAATCTCCCGATAGTCTCGGATTATGGGCTCATTTAACTGGAATCTGTAAAAAAATATCTCTGCGAAATATCTGGATAGAAAAAACTTTTACTGTCAGGGAAGATATGATTTATGGTGTTTATATAGTTGAAAATAATTTTATGGTTTCAGGTTCGTCAAAAAATATACCTGCCCTGTGGGATGTCCTGAGAGGTGAAAGAATAAAAATATTTGAAGGTAATTACGGAGAAATAACCTGTGCTTCCTTAAATCCTGAAGGCACATTTCTTATAGCCGGTTACAGAGACGGCACGGTAAGACTTTTCACTGTTTCTGAAGGAAAAAATATCAAAACCTTTGAGGGGCACAGGAAAAAGATTGATTTTTTATCCATGAACGATATAATTGTTTCTTATTCTTATAATGATTTAAAAATATGGCATACAGACGGAACACTTATTAAAAACCATTATGCGGAAAATCTCAGGTGTCTTTCTCTGAGCAGAGACATGAAAATTCTTTTCTCCTGCGGTAATGATATAAGATTCTGTTATGACGGTAATCTCGTAAAAATCCTGGAAGGCTCTTCTAAAGATGTTCTGGCTATGTCTTTTGCAGATAATTCCAGATTTGTTCTTTCAGGGGGCAGTGAACTCATATTATGGGATCTTTCGTCAGGCAAACCCTTACGGATAATCGACGGAGACGAAGGAAAAATAAAAAATGTTTCCTTGAGTTCTGACGGACGGTTTGCAGTATCGGGAACGTCTCATCATTATGACAGGAACAAAAAATCTCTTAAATTATGGGATCTTTCTACAGGTGTGTCAATAAAAACAATAGAGACAGAACATGACTATAAATCCATTCAATTAAGTCGTGACGGAAATTTCCTCTTAACGGCAGACAGTGAGAGAACAATAAAACTCTGGAGACTGGACTGGGAATTACAGGAAAGTGATATGGGAGAATGGCAGGAAGAAGAAGAAGCTTTTGTAGCGAATTTCCCTGACCTTCAGCCTGTAAGCTATCATGAACGTTCGGTTACGATGAAGAACGAAAAGTTACTCTCCCGTCACCCGTCACCCGTCATCCGTCACGATTCTCATATATATTTAACAGGTTCTTTTAAAGTGCCAGGTGATATGATATACACGGCCTGTATCAGTAATGACGGCCAGCTGGCTCTGTCGGCAGGGGGCTATGTAATTCTCTGGAATATAGAGGACGGGAAAGCTCTTATGAAATCCTCTCCCTATACCGGTTCGGTGAGAAGTGTTTATCTGTCTTATGATAATAAACTCATCGTAGCCGGCTATGAAGACGGCAAAATAAGGTTCTGGAATGAGTCCGGCGAGTGTCTTAATGTTCTGGAAGGACATACAGGAAGGGTTTCATCTCTTTCTATAACAGGGGATATGTTAGTCTCTGCCGGTATTGACAGAATTATAAAAATCTGGCATATACCTTCGGCCGCTCTGATTAAAACAATTGCAGGCCACGGGGATGAAATATGGAATTTAATAGTTGATGGAAATAACATTTATTCGGGAAGTAAGGATAAAAGTGTAAAATTATGGGAACTGTCACGGGGGGAATGTATAAAAACCTTTAGGGGCCATAATGATTCAATCAGGCATATATCTGTCAGTTCCGATGGAAAATTTCTCCTCTCTTCTTCTATGGACGGAGTTTCTAAACTGTGGAATATTTCGTCAGGAGAAATAGTAAAAAATATCGAACCACGGGGCAGAGCCATTCTGACCGGTGACGGCAAACGGATATTCTATATAGCAGGTGATTCTATCTGTCTTTATAATGTAGTTTCAGATACAACTGAAAAACTTGATATCTTCCATAAAGGACTTAATTTTATTCAAATTACTCCTGATTCTTCCTTTATGTTAACCTCCGATATGTCAGGACATATTAAAAGATGGAGCCTTGGCCGGGAAATTTATTGACCTGACCATAAGTATGTAATAAGAGTATTCCTTCCTGTCACGCGTGACGCGTGACGCGTCAAGAGAGCATAAGAGTATTATTTATGTTCACCTCAGTAAATGGCCGCCTATGGGGGAGTCGAACCCGGGGGCACGATGCTGGCGCCCCTCTGCCTATCCTTACGGGACCCTAACCTGGATAGGCGGCTAATATCAGAAGTGGAGGGGATTACACCCTCTATCCGGAGCGTGCCGGAAAAAACTTCTTCACTTCTTACCTCATCTTCTCTCTGATTATATTCTATCATCTGTGAATATAACTGTAAGTGCCGTATAGCACATGAAATGAGATGTTATATTTTTCATATTTTGTGAAAAAAATACTTTATTTGCTTATTTTGATTTTTTATGTTATAATTGTATTGAAGGTTTATAAGCAAACTTACCAGGTGATAAAGGAGGTAATTTTTATGTCTATTGAAGGTGCAAGGATAATTCTGGAAAGACAGCAGACAGATATAGAGTTTAAAACACAGGAAGATGATGAAAAAGATAAGCAGGAAAGAGCGAAGATTCTGAAAGAATTCGGATTTGGCGTTCTTATAGAAAATTCTAAACCATTTGAAAAGAAAAATGGTTAAATTAAATCAACTCAACAATAAAAAAATACATATACCGGTGAGCGCACCGGTATATGTATTATGGGGCAGGTTATACAGATTATACGGAAACATATAAAAAGTATATTCTCTAAAGGAATTTCTGTCATATCTGGGTCACTCCTCGTCAGCCCGGTCAGGCCGATTTTATATCACATTTCATAAGTATCCTGCTCTCTCGTATAAGTATAGGCGGGACGTTTTTTTCTGTTTTTTGGCTTTTGACTGTTATAACTGTAATGTAACAAAAACAGTATTATAACAGCTCCTGATAATCCAATGAAAAAACTGTAGAAACTGAAGCCACTGGCTCCTGTGACGGTATTCATTACAAGCATCGCTATTTCACCGACTGCTGCTCCGATTGCACAGATAACACAGTTTACCATCCGGCTTCTTTCTCCTCCTATAATGGTCGAGGCAATCCAGAGGGTTGTTGCTCCGAGTATAGCCCATAAAATTAAATTTATCATTATAAATTCCTCCTTTTACAATTTATATAATAACATTGTTTGAATAATTTGTCAATAGTTTATTAAAACCATCAATGTTTATTTCTAATTATTGACAATATTTTAAAATTATATTAAAATACAAATTGGAGGTATGATTATGGCAAATAAAGGAGATAAGAAATTCTGGATCAGGTGTACAGAAAGAGAATATAAAATAATAAGGGAAGAGGCAGAAAAAGAAGGTCTTTCAATGGGAGATCTTATGCTGGCCAGATATTTTGGCTATGAAATTGTAAAGCCGGAAAAAGAAATAGAAATAAAAGAGTGTCCTCTGGTTATTTCAAAGGGTGAGAAAAAATATAAATATTCCAAAAAATATGTGGTAAAAGCAAAGTCCTATTTAAAGAAAGAGTATTCATCAGTATAATCTAAAAATTTATGCAGCATCTGTTACTATATCAGTCTTTTTCAGAGGGATATTATATTCTTTCATCTTCCTGTATATAGTTTTTCTATCGATATTCAATATTCTGGCAGCCTGTGCTTTTTTTCAGCCAGTTCTTTTCAGAGCTTCTATTATTGCTATGGCTGTATCATTTGTTCTGCAGATATTCTGTGTCTGTGTTAAAGGCAGGTTTTTAAATTCATCAGGTAAGGCTTCCATTGTAATTACAGATTTATCTGTCAGAATAAAAGCATGTTCTATGGTATGTTCAAGTTCTCTGATATTACCGGGCCAGTGATGGGTCATAAATTTTTTCTGTACATCCTGTGAAATGCCTGTAATATTTTTATCAAATTCCCTGTTGAATTTTTTGATGAAATGTTCTACCAGTAGATTTATATCATCCCGTCTTTCTCTTAACGGCGGCAGTTTAACCTCCATTACCCTGAGACGATAATAGAGATCCTCTCTGAAATTTCCTTCTCTGACTTTTTTTTCTATATCCTGATTTGTTGATACTATAACCCGGACATCAACATGTATCGTTTCTGTAGAACCTACAGGCACAATTTCTTTTTCCTGAATTACTCTTAATAAACGCAATTGCAGTGCCGGTGTTATATCGCTTATTTCATCCAGAAATATAGTTCCTTTATCGGCTTTTTCAAACCATCCTTTTTTATCTTTAATCGCCCCTGTGAAAGATCCTTTTACATGACCGAAAAGCTCACTTTCCAGAAGGTTTTCCGGCAGAGCGGCACAGTTTACCTTCATAATGGGATTATTTTTCCTGTTACCTTTATGATGGAGTGCTTCTGCAATGAGTTCTTTCCCTGTACCGCTTTCTCCTGTGATTATTACCGTAGATGGCACTGTGGCAAGTTTTTCCAGAAGAGAATAAAGTTCCTCCATTTTTTTACTTTTCCCTATAATATTATGGTACTGACCTCTTTCCTGAAGGTTCCTTTCTGTCATTACAAGTTCTGTTTCATCCTTTATTACAATAACTGCTCCTCCCGCTTCATCGGTTATGTTTATTAAAGGGGTTATATTCAGAGTAATTATTTGAAATGCTCTGCGGTTTAAATGACATTCAATACGGTATAATTCGGCATGTTTTTTTGTTTTAACAGTCTTTTCAACAGCTTCTATAAAGTCTTCCAGGTTGGAGTAACCAAGTAATTTTTTTAAAGACCTGTTTTTAGAATCATCTGGTAGATTGAATATAATTTTTGCAGCTTCATTCAATTCCAGAATATCCAGGTTTTCATCTACGGAAATGATTCCGTCTTTCACGCTGGCAAATATTGCCTGAAGATTCCTGCGATATCTTTCTTTTTCATCTAAAATTCTTTTGTATTCCAGCGCTATTCTGGCTGCATGAATAATTTGCTCTTCTTTGACCGGTTTGGTTAAATAATCAAAAGCACCGGATCTGATAGCTTCCACTGCAGTGTTCATATTAGGATAGCCTGTGAGCATTATAACAGGACAGATAAGATTTTTTTCTTTTATGATTTTTAACAAATCAATCCCTGTTTTTCCTCCAAGCACTATATCTGCAAATATTAAATCAAAAACCTGTTCCTCTATTTTCTTTAAAGCTTCATCATAGTCACAGGCATCCTTTACCTCATAACCGGCTTCTGAAAGAAAAGACCGGAAAGTATATCTCAGACCCTTTTCATCGTCAACTATTAAAATTTTTGGTTTCATATTTTTTTCTCCAGAACCAGGACATGGAAAGTAATCCGGGTTTTTCCATCATAAATTTTTCTCCACATATGCAGGTAAATCAATTATAATTCTGGTAAAACTGCCTTCCTTACTGTTTATTGTTAATCTTCCTTTGTGATTTTCTATGATACCATAGGTTATGCTTAAACCCAGGCCGGTCCCTATTTCTGGAGGTTTTGTGCTGAAAAAAGGATTCTTTATTTTATCCTGTATATTTTCAGGAATGCCGCAGCCATAATCGCAAAAACTCATTCTCACATAAGGATTATTTTCCAGAACTATTTCTTCTCCTGAAATCTCTATTATTTTTTCGGGGGCATCTCCAGGGTATTTTCTGTTCAGTGCATACTGGGCATTACTCAAAATATTTAAAAATACCTGTCTTATTTCAACGGGATTGGCAATTATCCTGGATAAATCCTCCGGCATGGTAATCTTCATCTTTATGTTGTTTTTTTTCAGGTTTATGTTTATAAGAGATATGGTATTTTCCATTACTTCATTAACACTGACAGGATATTTTTCATTACTATCATGACGGGCAAAAGAGAGAAGATTCTTTACTATATGAGCAATACGGTCTCCTTCTGCTATAATTTCACCTGCTATATAATTCTCTTTATCTTCTTTTTTACTTTTATTTAATATTATCTGGGCATAATTGATAATACTGTTTACAGGGTTATTTATTTCATGGGCCACTCCTGCAGCAAGTTCACCCAGGGAAGCCAGATGAGCTGTCTGGAGAGCTTTCTTCTCCAGATTTAATTTTTCAGTAATATTTGATATATTATGAAATTCCTCCTGTATTTTCTTCAGTGATGTGTCTATCTGTTTTCTCACTGTAATATCAAGAACGGTAACCTGTATGGCAGATTTACCCTGAAACATAAAAGAATTTTCTGTTGTTTCCACGTCTATAACCCTGCCGTCCAGACTTATAAATTTCTGGTCAAGAGGAGGGGATTGATTTATCTGTCCTTTAATTAACTGTTCCATTCTTTCCATGATTATACTGTGATAATCGCTGTGGGAAAAAAATATTGACTCTTTACCCAGGAGGTCTTCAGGAGCTTTCGCTCCCATGAGTTTTGCAAAGGTACTGTTGGAAAAAACAACCTTTTTATCTACATTAATAAAAATTCCTGCAGGTGAGAATTCTACAAGACTTCTATACCTTTCTTCACTTTCTCTGAGTAATTTTTCAACATTTTTTCTTTCACTGATATCGATAATACTTGTTCTGTACATTACTTCCTGTTTTTCTTCATCATAAACGGGAATACTCAGAAGTTCCACAAATATCTCTTTTCTGTCTTTTTTTATTAATTTTACCTCTGTCCTTAACCTTCTATTGTATTTTTTACATTGAGACATATGAGAAAAGAATTTTTCGGAATTACTCATAAAAATATTAAACGGTATGCCTGTGATCTGTATTTTCTCCAGGCCGAGCATTTTAGCTCCTGTAATATTGATTTCCCGAATGATCCCTCTGTCATCGAGCGTACAGTAACCTACCGGTGCAAAATCATAGAGATCTGTATAAGATGCATAGAGTTTTTCCAGTTTTTTTTGATTTTCTCTGAGTTCTAAATTCTGCATCTCCAGCTCTGTCCGATGAACATCTAATTCGTGTGACACAGTTTTAAGTTCATTTATGTCTACAAATGAAATCATAATACAGACCTGTTTCCCGTGTTCATCTAAAACCCTGTTTGCAGAGCACTGAATATAAAATACAGACCCGTCTTTCCTTCTGGCAATCATCTCATCTATACAGTTCTCTCTTTTACTCAATGCTTTTATTACTCTCTTATATTCTTTTCCTCTCTGGAAAAATTCTACGGCAGATTTTCCCAGAATTTCTTTTTCATTATTATATCCCCACATATTAAGAAAAGCTTTGTTCACAAATGTTAAATTCGATTCTGAATCTACCAGAGCAATAGCACTGATTGAACTGGATATTGCCTGATCTTTAATCTTAAGAGATAATTCTATTTCCCTGACATCTTCTATTTCTTCCTGCAGTCTTTTATTGCTTTTCTCCAGTTCTGCAATCTGTTGTTTCAGGTTTTCTATATTATTTTTATAAAGAGAATTTTTGTTGACCCCTTTATTCATTATAATCTTTTCTGTCATTATTTATTTTTTTACTTTTTATAAAAAATCATCAATATTATTTATTATAACATTTTTTTACCTATTTATCGATTGTATAAATTAATAATTTTTTATTCCCGGATGAATTTGACTGTATTTCCATGTAATTCTAAATTGCCACACTTTTGCCACACTTTTGCCACGTAATTTACATTTATGTCCCTGTGCTACACTTTGAAGAAAATTCCCTGAGTCTTTTATTTTTTTACAAATTTTCTTTACCTTCTGTTTACAAGGTTTCCCGGCTATATATTAAAAAAAAATATTTTCTGGTTCCTATTCTGCTTTATAAATATATCAGACTTACTGATTTGAGTATAAGCATGTAATAAAGGTTTTCCTCCCGTTACGCGTTACGAGAGCATATATGTATTATTTATGCTTACCTCGGTAATATTTATGAAAGAAGAATTGCATGAAAGAAAAATGTAACAAAATTAAAAAAATTGTAATGGTAGAACCAAAAGCTCCCGATATTCATATCTTCAGCTTTAAACCGCTTCCAAGGCTTGGAACCATCATTCTCGGAACAATCATGAAAAACAAAGGTTATGATGTAACTATTGTGGTGGAAGAAATTCATCCTCTGAAAGACGAGATCTTTGACGGTGTTGACCTTGCAGGTATTTCAACAACAACTTCAACAGCTGTCAGGGCATACTCTCTGGCCGATAAGTTAAGGGCGAGAGGTATAACAGTTGTAATGGGCGGCCCTCATGTAACTTTTATGGTAGAAGAAGCCATATTACATGCAGATTATGTTGTGATGGGTGAAGGAGAGGAGGTTTTTCCTTCTCTCGTAGAAAAACTGGATAGACAGGAAAAAATATATCCGGCGCCGGGGCTGGCAGTCAGAGGAGAAGAAGTTTCTTACAGTCACTATCCTCTGTTAGACGATCTTGATAAAGTACCTATACCGGACTTCTCGCTCGTAAAGGGTATGAGGCCATGTTATAATACGAGCCGAAAAGAAACCATACCGGTACAGGCTTCCCGTGGCTGCCCCTTTGCCTGTAATTTCTGTTCCGTAACAGGCATGTTCGGAACAAAATTTCGCCACAAGAGTATATCCAGGGTAATGGAAGAGGTTGAGAGATATAACACAAAAAAACATCATATATTCTTTTATGATGACAATCTTGCTGCAGATAAAAGGTGGCTGAAAAATCTCTTGAATGAGTTTATAAAGAATAAAATGAAATTCCCCTGGTCTGCCCAGGTCCGGGTGGACATCTACAAAGACGAAGAATTACTTGAGCTTATGGTAGAAAGTCATTGTAAAAATCTGTCCATAGGCTTTGAGTCCATAAATCCTGATACCCTGATAAATATTAACAAAAAACAGACGGAAGAGGAAATAAAAGAGGGTGTTGCTGTTTTTGAGAAAAAGAAAATTTCAGTCCATGGCATGTTTGTTTTCGGATTTGATACTGATACAGTTGAATCTTTAGAAAAAACTGTTCTCTTTGCAAAAGATTCAGGTATAAATACAGTTCAGTTCCTTATACTCACCCCTCTGCCGGGTACTAAAAGTTATAACGATCTGAGAAGAGACGAAAGAATATTCTTTAATGACTGGTCTTATTATGATGGCCATCATGTCACATTCTGGCCGGAACATATGGATCCTATTTTACTTCAAAAAATACAGATAAAGGGTCATGCAGATTTTTATAGTTTTAACAGACTTCTGAAAAAAGTTATAACAACACATTTCGGCGATGCCGCTATTTATGCATATGCAAAAAACATTAACCGTTTATGGCAGAGAAGTAATAAACTCTTTATGAAATCTCTTGATTTTATTTCTCAGTCAGGCAGGTCTTCTGCAGATAATCAGATTTGCCAGACGATTTAAAAGGGGGTATCAATGTGCCGGATAACGAGCTTTATTCAATTTCTGTGCTTACTTTTCAGAATGGTAAAGAAGAAACAGGTAAGATAACGGTTCCTGTTGAAATATCTGCAGACACTCTTTCTAAGAATCTGCTGCACTGCGTGAAGTCTTTAGGTAAAATAGTGGAGTCTTTTCCTGAAACTTATAAGAAGAATTATGCCCTTGAAGAGATTAAATTTTCTTTGTCCGTAGATTCTGACGGAAGGATTTCTTTAATTGGCAATGTCCCGTCCGATACCACATCCGGTATAACTGTTACTTTTAAAAAGAGAATTGCCGATTAGAGTCCGGGACTTACGCCTTTTGTCATTGCGAGGAGAGAATGAGGGAAGCAGTCCTGTCAGCAGAAACTTCCGGGACTACTTCCCTCGCAATGATAGGCTTCCATCACACCTTATGCATAACAGGGGATGATACGGATCGAATGACCTCTCCCAGCATTTTAAAGCTGAAAGGTTTCATCAGCAATTTCGTAACACCCATAGTGGAAAAATTTTCCTCGTTTATATAATCACTGTGGCCGGTACAGAGTATTACAGGAATGTCATCTCTTATGGCTTTTATCTTTTTTGTCAGTTCTATACCGCTCATTTCAGGCATAGTCTGATCTGTAATAATAAGATCAAACTCGCAGGGGCTCTCTGTAAATACCTTTAAAGCTTTCTCACTCGATACAGTGGTAAAGACATTACACCCGAATCTTTTCAGAAACTGTTCACTTATGGCGACAATTGTTTCTTCGTCATCTACAAAAAGTATTCTTATTCCTTTGCTTATATATAAAGGCTTTTCCTCTGTTTCATTCTTTATATATTCGTTATAATCTTTCAGACAGGGAAAAAATATATCAAAACTTGTGCCCTTTCCGGCTGTGCTGTATACCTTTATATCTCCGTTATGGCTTTTTACTATGCCATATACTACAGAAAGACCCATACCGCTTCCTTTCCCCGTTGATTTTGTTGTAAAAAATGGTTCAAATATATGTTCAATAACATTACTTTCCATACCATGGCCTGTATCGCTTACCGTAAGTTTTACCCAGTGTCCCGGTGATAGTCCTCTATAGAGAAACAGATTTTTTTTATCAATATTTATGTCTGTGAGAGTGACATTGATAATACCCTTTCCCTCCGACATGGAATGAATTGCATTTGTACACAGATTTATTAAAATCTGATGGATAGATGTTGCATCTCCCGCTATTATACTGCTGTTTCCTTCAAAATCTTTACATATGCTGATTGTTGAAGGAATCAACGGATTTATCAACTCAAAGGCTTCCTTTATGACTTCAGATAGTTTTAACGGTTTTATTTCTTTTTTCCCTTTCTGGCTGAAGAAAAGTATCTGTTTTACAATATCTTTTGCCCGGAAACAGGATTTCACTATCTGCATAAGATATTCATTCAGCGGACTATTTTCCGGAAGTTCATCTATGGTCATTTCCGTATAACCTAATATGACTCCCAGTATATTGTTGAATTCATGGGCAATACCACCTGAAAGGGTACCGAGAGATTTCAGTTTCTGTGCCATATTTAACTCTTCCTGGAGTTTCTTTTTTTCTTCTTCTTTTTCTTTTCTTTCAGTAATATCTATCATGGCCGTTCTATAGAGGATTCTGCCTTCCTCACTAATGGGAACGGTCGTAAGTTCCAGATAAATTATTTCTCCGTTCTTTCTTTTTACAGACAGGGAAATTTCTGAGCTTATATGTTTATCATGTTTTTTCCATCTGGAAAGATAGGATAGAAATTTCTTAGAATCCTCTGAAGTTATATAGTTCAGAAAAGGCATGCCTGAAAGTTCTTCTTTATTCCTTCCCAGTAATTCTGCGCCTGTTATGTTTATTTCTATAATCAGCCCGTTCTCGTCCATTGTTACATAACCGCAGGGAGCAAAATCATAGAGATCTGCATATCTGTTACGGGAATATTCAAGTTCCTCTCTTGTTTCTTTTAATTCCCTGTTCTGCATTTCCAGTTCTATCTGATGTACATGAAGTTCATGTATTGTTTTCTTCAATTCATTCCCTGAATTTTCTTTATTTTTTATATCTTCCATTTCCCTGAGTGATTTTATTAATTCTTCTCTAGTCATGTTTTCATATGTTTTCATATGTTTCACCTCCCCTGGGGTTTGCCTGGAAATAACCTTATCATATTTACAGTCTATATCGTGACCCGTAACGCGTAATGCGTGACGCGAGGACAATAACCGTTCTAACAATTTTCCAGGGTTATTTTTTTACAGTCCCTTATATTTAAAATCCCTGATAAACCGGTAACCTTCACTCCTTCCTTATTCTATGATTTCTGTCACCTCCATCAGAATAAACCTGGATGATTTATCTTTATTTCTGATACATCTGCCATTCAGAGAAAATTTCTTTTTCCCCCTGAGAGGAACATCCTGTTCTACAATAAAATTTTCAAAATGTGTCTGTCCGGGCAGTAATTCTTCAAGCATTTTAAGCAGTTCATCATTCTTCCATATGCTGTTCAGATTATAAATATGTTTCTCTTCCGTGTCAGAGGGGGTAATATTAAATGTCTCATAGAAGGATCTGTTGGCCGATTTTATTTTCAGATCAGCCGTAAGTATTATAAGAGGTTCCTTTATACTTTCCACTATGGCTTCTGCATATTCCTGAGCTTCTTTTATAAGGTCGCTGCTATGTTTGAGTGTATCAATATCCATCATGGATATGATTACTCCGTCTATTTTATTGTCTATCGTTTTATATGGTCTTATTCTCAGGTAATACCACCGGCCTTCTCTGTCCTGAACCTCCATTTCCTCCGAGGTCAGACTGTCAATTACATTGAGAATCCTTTTTTCTATATCGGGAATCAGAATATTAAGATTTAGATCTCTCAGAGGTCTTCCTGTATCTGACGGGATTAAAGGCCATATTTTTTCCGCTAAAGGAGTAAATCTTCTTATATGCAGATCGGAAGAGAGTATAATAATAGGTATATTGACACTGCTCAGCAGATTTGTAAGATCGTTGTTTACCTGTGTTAATTCCATATTTCTGTGCTGGAGTTCTTCATTTACGGTAGTAAGTTCTTCATTTGTAGACTGAAGCTCTTCTTTGGCTGTTTCCATTTCCTCATTTGTGGACTGAAGTTCTTCATTACTCGACTGAATCTCTTCAATGGCAGAACGGAGTTCTTCATTTGTGGCCTCCCTTTCTTCTATGATTGACTGGAGATATTCCCTTGTGGCTTTTAGTTCTTCCTGTAATTTTATTATTTCTCTGTCTTTTTCTTTTATCTCTTCTTCCGGTTCTTCTATTTTTTTACCTGTTCTTTGTTCTTCCGGGCCGATTAATTCTTTCTCATAAAATAGTATCAAAAAATAATACTCTTTTGCTGCCCCGGTTTTTTTCAGAGGTTTTATTTTAATATCTACAGTTCTTTTTGTTCCGTTATATTTAATAGTAAGTCCGGTTTTTGTAATTGTGGAATTCTCCAGTTTTGATTTATGTATGCCTATTCTCAGTTCTACAAGAAGATCTTCATGGGCCATTTTCAT
>JBEHWP010000074.1:0-13427 GCA_040217665.1 Vulcanimicrobiota bacterium | reverse complement strand
CTATAGCAGACATAAAAAACTCTGCCATGGCAATACTTCCGTTTTCTTTTGCAGTATTAAGTGCATTTGTTACATCATTATTTTTAGCATTAATATCTGCACCATTTGAAAGAAGCGTTTTTACAATATCTTTCTTACAGTAATATATGGCCCAGTGTAAAGGAGTAAAGCCATTTTCATTTCTCATATTAACATTTGCTCCTTTTTCCAGGAGAAGACTTACCATATCTCCCTGTCCTTCTTCTATTGCAACATAGATAGGAGTAAGACCTTTATTGTTTTTAAAATTCACGTCTCCTCCTTTTGTTATGAGCAATTTTGCCATATCTTTATAGCCCTTCATTGCTGCAAGATGTAAAGGACTGTATCCCCATGGACCTTTATTTAAATTCTCCCCATTTGCTATGAGGGTCTGTGCTTCTTTTAAGTCATTATTCATTACAGCCCAGTGGAGATTTGTAATACCTTTATGGGAAATATAAAAATCTCCGAGAGCTTTTTCATTTTTTAATGCTGCATAATGGAGTGGAGTATAACCATCCTTATCTTTTACATTTACATCAATACCGTGGGATATGAGTAATTTTGCAAGTTCACTGTTACCGTAAAAGGTAGCAAGGTGGAGGAGACTGTCGCCATTTTCTCCTTTAACCTTCACATCTGCCCCGGAAGATATTAAAACTTTTGCAACATCGGTATTTCCGTTAAATACTGCATAATAAAGCGGAGTAGCTCCGTTTAAACCGGTAATTTCAGTTTTTGCTCCCGATGAGAGGAGTAATTTTGCCATATCTGCATTTTTTGCCACATGAAGGGGAGTAAAACCGAGAAGATTCTGTGCATTCACATCTCCTTTGCCTGTTATAAGGAGTTTTGCTATATCACTGTTGCCGAACTCTGATGCCTTATGAAGGGGAGTATCGCCTGTATTGTCTTTAACATTTGCATCTACCCCTTCTTTAAGAAGCAGGGATACTCCCTTTGTGGAACCATATAATACTGCTATATATAAAGGGGTGTATCCTGAATTATTTCTGGCATTAATATCAGTACCGGATGATATAAGTAATTTTGCCATAGAAATATTTTTTGCCGTATGAAGGGGTGTATTGCCTTCCTTATCCTTTTCATTAACCCCTCCTTTAGCGGCAATCAGGATTTTTCCTGTGCTTTCCTTTTCTGTCATATGAAGAGGAGTTTTACCTTCATTATCTTTAGCATTTACATCTGCACCTGCAGAGAGGAGCACATTTACAATTTCATCCTGTCCGTATATTGCTGCTGTATGAAGGGGTGTTTTCCCTTCATCATTTCTGGCATTTACGTCTGCCTTTTTCAATATGAGCAGTTTTGTAAGCTCCACATTTCCCGTATAGGCAGCGGCATGGAGAGGTGTTCTCTTACCGAGAAATTTTATATTTACATCTGCCCCGGCATTAATAAGTAATGAGCATATAGTGGAAGCATCAGTTCCAAACTGAGGAGGCACGTTGTCATACATATGACAGAAAACTCCGAAGTATAATGGCATAAAGAGGGGCGATAATTCTCTGGCATTTTTTGTATTTACGTCTGCCCCTTTTTTTATAAGTAACTCTACAAGCTTATCATCTCCATAATAGGATGCTACATGCAGAAGGGTGAGATTGCCGGCATATCTTGCATTGACGTCTGAATTTTTAAGTTCACAATCAACTTTCAGTATGTTTTCAAGACAGGCTCTTCCTTCTCTGTATTTATCTTCTTTCCAGTTATCTAATTGATATATGCCTGCAAGACATATTGCTTTGTTTACAAGGGCCGGAATATTGTCAGCATTAAGTGCCAGAGTCTGTTCATAACATTCGAGAGCTTTTTTATACTGCCCTTCAGAATATAAATCATTCCCTTTTTTTAACCATTCGTCCGGTGTTTCTGCACAGACAGGCATTATTGCCATAAAAAGTATAAATAAAATTACACTTATCTTATACAAAATATTCATAAATAAAATCCTCCTTTAAAAGTGGGTCTGTCATATCTTTAAAATCTTCTTATTCTTCCGCCGCCGCCGCCGCGGTTGACATTATTTACCCTGTTCTGTACATTTACATTGTTGATATTTCTGTCTACATTTACATTGTTGATATTTCTGTCTACATTTATATTGTTGATATTTCTGTCTACATTTATATTATTGATATTTCTGTCTACATTTATATTGTTGACATTGGTGTTGAAAACACCGAAATTCTCTCCCTTGTTACGGTAGTAGACACTGTCTTTTTTTATATTAACATATCCGTTATAACCTTTTACAACACATCTGTTATCAGTATTTAAAATAAATCTGTTATTACCTTTTATTACGGTTCCGTTTTGACCTGCCCAGACAAATCTGTCAGGAACATTGTTGTTTCTATAAATATAATACCAGTCATCATCTGTAAAGAAATGAATGGTATTTGCCACTGCGAGGCCAAGTCCCCAGGGGTAATCCACATCATCGTCTTCTTCTATGTTAATATTCACTTCTGAAGGCTGAGAAGCTGCATTGGCTGTATACTGCTCTGCCAGAGCAGGATCTGTTATTATTGCTACTATTACTTTGTCATAGACTTCCTTGTAATCATAAAGCACTCCATATGTGTCAAGTGTGGAGAAAAGAGGAATACATTGATAATTTTTGCCTGATATGATGAAGGTTTGTTCTCCCTGCATTTTATTTTCACTGAAGAGATTTCTGTCTACATAGAGCACATTGTTATATGGTACTGCGAGATAATGTACCGTCTGATTGTTTATCATTATCTCAAGTTGCCTGTCAGTTAACAAACTGCTTGAATTTATGTTTACTGCAGCGTCAGACATAGAAAGAGATAGTCCTGTTAAAAAAACTATTAATAAGATTTTAAAACATGTTTTTATCATATTTTAACACCGCCTTTTTTATTTTTATTCTATTTAGTATTCCTTGTTTTTATCATGAATCCTTTAAGTTCTATTTTCACTTCCTATCTGTCATAATACTTCAGCATTTTAAACAGCACTTTCTACTGGTTTATAAACAAACCCTCCTATAGCAAATACTGTTTTGTAATAAGAGACATCATTACCGAACCCGGTAATATATGTAAATAAAGAGACTGATAAAATACAGAAAATTATTGATATAAATTGTTTTTTCATAAAATGCCCCCTTTAAAATCTATGGTTACCCTTACAGCCATCCTACAGACCTGTCATTATCTGAAATAATTTTAATACCACCTCGTTAACGGGATATTTGAAGAGAAGGAGGGGGGTCAGCGGCAGAACTACGGATGCTGCAAGGATAGCTATGAGTCTCTGATTCAAGGGAAACACTCGAAGATCTCGCACGATGCTCATGCTGTTGTTCAGATCTGCAAGGGACTGTATATCTGCCGTACCAAGCAGTGGTTCACCCGATGGATTTTCACCCTTTATCCACTTACGGTCAAAGTCATTTACATAACTGGATGCCATGACCATGTATTCTCTCAACCCCTTTGTCCGGCAGAGCCAGAGCTTACGGTAGAATATTAATATGGGGCCTGTAAATATTATTGCAAAAAGGATTATTACAACTGGCATAAAAGGATATACTGTCTCGAATGCCATAGTTCCCGCCGAGATTTCCTCGGCAAAATTTGCGGAACAGAGGGCCGAAAATGCCAGTGTGAGGGGAGCGAAATGTTCCTGCACAACCTCCAGATACCCCAGGCCTGCCATTCCGTCCGGATGAGTTGGGATAAGGTTAAGATCCTTTTTCTCCAGACACAGGAGAAAATACCACCAGAGACCCAGATTCCATAACCATCGCACTAATAAAAATCGAAAGAGTGGCAGGCAGAATCCGAGATACCAGATAATTCCCCATCCGGCTTTACCTCCGCTCTCTGCAAGGATGGAAGCCCAGGTCGTCGTTCTGCCTGGCATATTAAAGATATTCTCCACAAGGGGAAAGGTAAAGGCTAACACCAGGAAAATAACCTCGACTACCCTGTAATCTTTCATACGGCAAATACGGCATATATCCGCCTCCAGTGATGGCAATGAGGATGTTCGCACCAGTCCGGAATTTACGATATTCTGAACAAATTCCGTCATCCTGGGAAATACCATGGTTTCACATAAGAAAAACAGCGGGATTACTACCAGGAGGCGTACATGTCCGCCGAGTATGTCAAGAGAAAACACCCTGTGGATATTTCCCGTCAGGAGTGCCAGCAAGACCAGTATTCCCCAGAACAGCAGTCCCATGACCATCCCCAGCCAGATGGTATTCGTTCCTCCCCTGACCAGGCCTGTTCGGCATCCAAGCATATATAACGGGCCGCCAAAGAGGGAGAATTCCTGAATTTTATCTTCTTTTCTTATAATATATATCACCTGTTCCTGATAAAAATATTTAATATTCGTTATTTATAGGTCTTTTTTTATAATCCAATCACCTGTTTACAAAAGAAAAATCTCAGGTGTGGTTATCCGAAAAGTCTCTTTTAGCCTGATAAAGCTTTGAATCTTATTTTACACGTTCTTTATTTCTCTTATGAAATTATCATTGGAAGATATATAATCTATACAGTTTTTTTATTTTCTCAATATTTAAAAACCACATCCTTTCTGAGATTTATATAACTGAGATCAGACATTAAAATTCCTCTATCTGTATGGCTATTTTACAATAATGATATTCTGACCGGCAGTCCGAACCGGACTGCCGGTTCTGAATATCTTTACTGTCGTGCCATGATTACTTTCAGGGCATGTTCATCGTCTTTAATAAGTTCGCCGCTCACGTCCACAGTCGCGCTGTAGAGAGTTCCTGTGAACTTGAAGGGCGGCCTGTATTTGTTACAGACCGGCGAGCCTGTGTCTGCACCGCACACAATTCCCCCGCCCAGCCCGAGTGACAGAGGCATGGTGAGAGGTATGTCTCCCTGGCCGACAAGCTTCCCGTCAATGTATAGCTGACCTTTGCCAGGTGCGCCTTTGCCGTTCTTTATGTCCGGTGGGCCTGTTACCTCGAACTCGAAGCGCAGTTTATGCCTTCCTGCCGGAACAGGAACAGTGGCGTCAACGTAATAGGAATGGCTGCCCAGATAGTTGTAGACATAGTGGAGTTTACCTTCCTGCATGTAGAAAGAATAGCCTGCATGGAAGTCGCCTGCAGACAGGAGCACTCCTTCTGCTCCATCCACAGGGATATCAACATCTGCTGTGATGCTGTGGGGCCTGTTTAAAATACGTGGCCCTGCATTGGCCGGCACAGTCTGTGTGTCAGGATAGTAAGTATAGCTTTTACGTTCAACTGCGATCTGGGGCCTTTCCTCAACAAGACGCTCAACTCCCCTGGAATCTATGGGCAGTACATTGTACTTGCCGGCCTCTACGTACCAGGTTGAAATCAGCTCTATGAGCTTATCACGGTTCTCAGCGGCTATATTATGATTTTCTGCGAAGTCTTTCTCTATATGATAAAGTTCCCAGTGCTTCCCATCCAGTTCTTTCAGTTTGTCTTTGTCTATGGGAGCTCCGAAAAACATACCGGATTCCTTGAAGGAAGCTCCCGGCCAGGGGCACACTGCACGCCAGCCTTCGTGATAGATGGAACGGTGGCCCATCATCTCGAAATACTGGGTAATGTGTTTCGTAGGTGCTTTCCCATCGTTCAGGGCATGTGCAAAGCTTAGCCCTTCGATTGGAGACTGGGTAACACCCTTTATGGCAGTCGGGGCTTCTATGCCCAGAACCTCCAGCACTGTAGGAACCATGTCTATGGCGTGAGCATACTGGGTGCGCACTTCACCTCTGGCCTTTATGCCCTTCGGCCAGTGAACTATGAATGGGTCGCTTATGCCGCCTCTATAGGTTTCCCTCTTCCATCTGCGGAAGGGAGTATTTCCTGCCCATGTCCAGCCCCAGGCGTAGTGATTGAATGTTGTCGGCCCGCCCAGTTCGTCGATTTTACTCAGATTCTCTTCCAGAGAGTCCTTCACATTGTTGAAGAATTTATTTTCGTTCACCGACCCGGTGGGTCCTCCTTCAGAGCTTGCACCGTTATCGGAGATGAGCATAACAATAGTGTTTTCCCATTCTCCCAGGGTCTTCAGGAAGTTAAAGAGCCGGCCGAAATGGTAGTCCGTATGGGTTAAAAATCCGGCAAAGACTTCCATCATTCTGGCATAGAGCTTCTTTTCTCCGTCAGAGAGAGTGTTCCAGTCCTGCACATCAGGGTCATGACGGGAAAGTTCAGCATCCTGCGGAACAATGCCCAGTTTTTTTTGCTTTGCAAAGGTCTTTTCTCGATAGGCATCCCAGCCGTCATCGAATTTGCCTTTGTATTTATCTGCCCATTCCTTTGGAACGTGGTGCGGTGCGTGCATTGCTCCGGGACAGAAATACATAAAGAATGGTTTGTCAGGCGCTACCTGTTTTGAGTCTGCTATGAAGCTGATGGCTTTGTCTACCAGGTCTTCTGTCAGATGGTAGCCCTCTTCAGGTGTTTTCTCCGGTTCAACACTGTGGTTGTCATACACCAGTTCCGGGTAGTACTGGTGAGTATCTCCGCCGAGGAAGCCATAGAATCTCTCAAATCCCCTTCCCAGAGGCCAGCGGTCATAGGGGCCTGCTGCCGAGATCTGGTCTGCCGGTGTGAGATGCCATTTTCCCAGGGCAAAGGTGCTGTAGCCCTTTTGGAGCAATATCTCCGAGAGCATTCCGTTTTCGAAGGGAATATTGCCGTTTCCACCCGGATAGCCGGTGGAACCTTCGGTAATGCAGGACATGGCGTTTGAGTGATGGTTTCTCCCTGTTATTATACAGGAACGGGTAGGCGAACAGAGTGCTGTAGTATGCATGTTGTTGAAAAGCAGACCCTCTGCGGCAAGACGATCCATATTCGGTGTTTCTATGGGACTTCCGTAGCAGCCAAGCTGGCCGAAGCCTGTATCGTCCAGCACGAGAAACAGGACGTTTGGCGCCCCTTCTTTCGCTCTCCGTGGTTCCGGCCATGCAGGGCTGGACACATCAAAAGTCCGTCCTATGACTCCTGTGAAGGCTGTTCCCTGTTTGTACTCTTTAAGTGACATATTAATTTCTCCTTTATATGCAGCTCCATCCGGACTGCAGGTAATGTTTGTAATTACAGAGACACATTTTATTGTGTCATACAATTCCAGTTATCACCTCCCTTATATAAAATAGTGGTATTAATAAAGTAATTTAAACTTTACATTCCATTATTTTCAGGCACTTTCCAGCAAATTTCCCACTATTTTACTTTATTTCCTCCTGTTCAGATTGACCGTCTGCCCCGCAATGGCCATATGGATTGCAGTCGACAGGTAATCCTTACTGATTACCGGCTCGTGACTCATGATCAACTGTTACTTTTATCTTCCATCACCCTTATCTTATACGTCCCATTACTCAGATGCCACTCAGTCGAGAGGGATGAGGGCATCTGCCCACCAGGCAGGAGGCTCTACTGCAACTGGATGAAAGTCCGCACGCTGCTTGCCCGGAATTGGCGGCAACTGATCCAGCACCCTGGCCTGGCGAGAGACTACAGCTTCCCTGGTGATGTTGATTACCGTTAAATCCTGTGTCTGGACGACAGGACCGTCATACACTTCACGAAGCTCCGCGAAGAGCATGGGAATTACCTGAGGCGACAGGAGGGTGTGCCAGAGGCCGGCCAGTCGCGGAGTCACGAGATTGAATACCTTACCGGCAGCCCCGGGCGAGGTATGAGCTGCATTGAGAGCGATAGTAGCCCGCTCGATAGAGAGACCCGATGCTGCCGCGAGCGCTGCCGCAGGTGGGAAACATTCGTGGATGAGCAGATCAACACCTTCACATGCCCGTACGAGCGGCCACGACGGGCGAGCGTCACCGGAGAAGGCGAATGACAGGCCGGCGAAGTCGAGTCTATATCCCACAGCTCCACTGATGCAGTGTACTACAGGGAAGGACGTCACCTTCACGCCGTTCGCATCATATACAACCCGGGTTTTACTGAAGTCGGATTCGGTACAAATGATTCTCATGCTGTCCGGGTTGATGGCGCCATATCCTGCCGCAGTGTCCCAGGCCAGCGCTTCCTCTACCGCCTTAACAAAGTGCTGTGTGCCCAGGCGGGGTTCAGACCCGCTGGGACCCCACACATAGACCGGTCCGTCGGCTCGGCCGACTTTCGAAAAGCTTCCTGAGAGCGTGAGCAGATCGCCCATGTGGTCTGCGTGCAGGTGGGTGATGAACACCTTGTTGAGTTTGTTCACCGGCAGCTTCAGACTCGCATAGTTTGCCAGGGACCCTGTACCGAGATCGAAAACCAGTAAGTCCCGCTCGGAGTTGCCAACTTCCACGAGAATGCTGGCTGATGCCTGGGCCCGTGTCGGCCAGGGATTGCCGCTTCCAAGGACAGTCACCCTTATCTCGCCATCTTCAAGGTTTTCTTCACCGGGGATAAACATATCGGCATATTCACGCCGCGGTTTGCCGATGACCGGAGTCAGTGTGATCGCTTTCGTTCCACCTGAATATGCCGGCACCGGCAGGGAATTGTAATTGTTTTCTGTCATTTTAAGTTCCTCCTTTTTTTGACTGATAAATTTAGAGTATAGGAAATTTCATTTTTTATGGCTTAAAATAAAGCTTTAGATAAAAATTATGGACAGGCAATTATCTAAATAATTTAATATTCTCAATTTCGACGACAAATACTTTTTATTTTATTCTCTGTCATTTTAAAATTTCGGTCACTGGCTACCTGCCATGACACTTCTTGAACTTCAGCCCGCTTCTGCAGAAACATTGTTTATTTCTGCCCGGTTTTATTGATACACTTTCCTCTCTTTTTTCTTCTGTTTCCATTAAAGTCATTACTTCTTCTGCCTGTCTGCCTCTCCGGAGCAGGCCGGCCATAACCTTCATGGCCCTGTCAGAGTGTTTAAAGAAAGCTTTAAAGCCTTCGCAGAGGTAATTCAGCCCCGCTTCTCCATCGGGCGTTTCTATAAAACGGTTCTTTGGACACTCACCATTACAGGCAAAGAGGAAATCGCATTTACGGCAGAACTGCGGCAGACTATCTCTTTTATCCTGTCCGAATTTCCTCTGCTTTTCAGAGGATACCAGTTCGATCACAGGTGTCTTTAGAATATTTCCCAGGAAGTAATCAGGTTCGACGAAGTGGTCGCACGAATAGAGGTCTCCGTTGTGTTCCAGAGCCACGGCCTGACCGCAGGTTGGACCGAAGATACAGACAGTTCCTGCCCTCCCCAGCCATCCTGCCAGGGCCCCATCGAAGTTTATTACGAAGGTCTGTCCCACATCTCTTTTTACCCATTCGTCGAAAATTTTAATAAGGAAATTTCCCCACCGGTCAGGTTGAACGGATCGGTCAGTCACTCTGTTACCTTCCTGAAAACCGCTTTCGTTATCCCTCTCTACAATGGGTATGAATTGTATGTATTGACCTTTGAGTTCATCCCTGAAGAACCGGTAGACCTCCAGAGGATGGGAGCCGTTTTTTGAATTGACTGTACAGAGGATATTAAACTCCACTCTGTGTTTCTGAAGAAGCCTGGCAGCTTTCATTACCCTGTGGAACGTTCCATGGCCTCCGGTATCCTTACGGTAAAAGTCATGAAGTTCTTCCGGCCCGTCCATACTCAGGCCTATAAGAAATTTGTTTTCGTGAAAAAACCGGCACCAGTCGTCATCAAGGAGTATACCGTTGGTCTGAAAGGTATTTTCCACCAGAGTGCCGGGTTTTGCACAGTGTTTCTGTAATTCTACAGACCGTTTGAAAAAGTCCAGACCCATAAGTGTCGGTTCCCCTCCCTGCCAGGCCACTGTTACCTGAGGAACCTGATGGGCTTCGAATAACTGCCTGATATAAGCTTCGTGCACCTTATCTGACATACGGAAATTACTTCCCGGATAAAGCTTCTCCTTCTTCAGAAAAAAGCAGTAATCACAGTGGAGATTACAGGCAGAACCGGCCGGTTTGGCTATAACATGAAATGCATGAGGTTTTTCTGGCATTGTTTGTTCACACCTGATTCCTTTCAATGTTTTTTGAATAAGCGTATAATGCGGTTAACCAGGCCGCGCAGTGCAATATAAGGCAAAATAGCCAGAATGAATGCCACCCATAGCGTTTCACCTGGATAAATAGTATGATGGACTTTCAATTGATAGACAAGGTCAAGAATAACTGCGATAATAAAAATCTTACCGAAACTCTTCCAGCCTTCTTTTAAAAGTTCTTTGCGCTGTTCAGGAACGGTAACTACAGTCAATAAATAGGCAGTTTTGCGATGCAGTGCGTCTTTACGACCGTCAATAATCGCAAATATGACTGCCATAAGAGGCTGAAGGATAAACCGTAAATGAAGGGGGCCATCTAACCGATTGAAAAGATTCCCGGTAAATCTCAGGAAAAGATCTTCCATAATTTCATTCCTTTCTATTTTTTGCTATATTCCATGGCCAGCAGCCTTCTATTTCCAGTATAATAGACCAGCTCAGTATTGTTCTTACTACAATCAACAGACCGAGAGACAATAACCCGTTCATTGTAGGCTCTATGGTTACTGTCTTTATAACATCTGCCGCTATAAGAAATTCCAGCCCCAGCTGCAATGATTTTCCTATATAAATTTTAAGTTCCCTGAAGGCATCGCTTTTTTTCTGAAAATGATGGATAACGCTTCTGATTATTCCAAAGGGAAAGGCAAAACCTATTACTGCAACGCCTAAAATCTCAATTCCAATGGCAATAAATTCTATTCCCTGAAAAATAGCTCTGTTAGCTTCCATAAGTTTTCCTTTCGTTGATTAAAACACTTCCGTATGTGTCATAATAGTGATAAACAGGAATAACCCCAGAAGGGTTATTACGAGTCCTACAATAAAAGAAACATTTACAGATTTATATTTCATTCCAAATATTTTATTCAGCCGCTTTACTGTCCCAAAATACTCTATGGCACCTGCTATAGAGGATAATGTTCCAATGGCTATAAGCATGAGGCCAATGCGCCGGGGATCAGGGACTGTCAGTATGGCAGTCCCTGAGTCTTTTGTTGCAGCCTGAAGGAATTTGTATATGGTAAAGCCAAAACTTATGAGAGAAAGGCTTGTGCGGATCCATGCCATAAGACTCCTGTTTGCCGCCATAACAGTTCTCTCTACCGCAAGATCATTACGGTCAACTGCCAGCTCATTAGCCGATTTTTGTTCTTTTTCTGCCACTATCTTTTACTCCTTATTTATGTCTTTATATGTGAGGTTTTTCATAGATATCACGCATCACGCATCACGATTTTTATCAAAAATATATGGCTGTTGTAAATTCCAGGTCATAATCATAATAGTTATAATCTTTTATGACTCCTGCACTTGCTCTTATGGAAATAGTCTTGTTTTGACCCACAAGTTTTCCAACAGTAAGATCAACGGGAAGGAAGAAACTGTTATTCTGCTCCCAGTTTATTCTCATGCCCGGTGCTGTAGCTATAAACCATCTGTCAGGAAGCATTAGATTAAAATAAGGTTGAATGACAAGTTCATTTACATCCCGCCGGTTTTCATTACCTGCATAACTGAATTCATTTCTCAGGATACATCCGCAAAAACTTCCTTTCGGTAAGGATGAAGGCACATATACTGCTCCAAATACAGGGGCAATAATATATTTCCCCCTTCCGAACTGGGTATCGCTTCCCAGGGGAAACATGAACTGCACTCCGAAGCCAATATCAAAATGTCCATTTCTGGGAGGAATAAAAAGTATCTGAGATACTAAATCACTTGAGCCGAATTTGTAGTTTTCTGCAGGACCTGCACCTGACGGAGATACATCATTATATAGAAGGGGAAAATCGAATCTGAGAGCAACAGCCCAGCGATTATCAAGATCAAAAACTTTATCACCGCGAAATGTGAGGGCCAGTACATCTCTGTCATCGGAAAGATTTTGATATTTAAATCTCAATTCAAATCTGGTTTTGGGCTTTACAGGATTTTCTCCTGTATTTGGTTCTTCCTTCTTTTCTTCCCCTGAGTCCCCCGTCTTCTCTTCTTCGGAATTATTAACCTTCCGCGAATTATCAGTCTGTTCAGAATTATCAGCAGAAAGACTCTTTTCTTCATCCTTATCATAATCTATGACCGGTAATAATATTCTGTTATCATGTCTATAGTTTTTCAGATTTATGTTTCCAAGGTTTTTTTCGTCAAAATTATAATTACACTGACTCAACATGGAATTATCATCAGAACAGATATATGAAGAATCCTTCGGTTTTTGAGAGGTGTCAATATTTTCAGAAGTGGCAATCAATATTTCATCCGGTTCGAAAATATTGTCTCTTTTATTTACATGTTGTTCTATATAGGAAAAAGCAGGATATACACCACAGGTAGCCAGAAGAAATAATATTAATAATGTCAATAAACTCTTCTTAATCAAATAAAAGAACACCTTCACTTTCCTGGTTTTATATAAAAGTTTTATTTAATGTAAGAAGTCAGAAGTTATTCCTGCTTCTGACTTCTTAATTAAATATTTAGAAATTAATCATATATCTCATCATAACCTTATTGGCATGATAATCATTTCTGCCCTGCACAGCCGTATCGGACAACAGATTATCAGTAAAATTATAAAATTTATAATCAACAGTTAATGCCTGATTATGACCTGTATGCCACATTATACCTGCTCCAGGTATAATGGCATTATTGTCGATGGTGCTGATGTCCTGGTCGAACCCTATTATATTTGCATCGATTTTCAAGTTACCTGCCTGTTTTACATAGGCGAAATTACCCTGAATTGAAAAATCGTCTGTCAGATCATATGTAACACCTGTGTAAACAAAATTGAGATTAATTTCACTGTTAAAAACTTTTGTCTGCAAGTCACGGGCAAAGTGATATCTGTTATAAGACGCCCACATATGCCACTTATTATCTCCAAAGGTATATTTCCCTCCCACCTTGAAAAACATCTGGTTACCTCTGGCAGGGTCATTTACAGTAAAAATCAGATCCTGATTACCGTAAATATTTGCGCCTATAGTCCCGGATACAGGTAAGCCTGTGAGGAAATCATTTCTTTGAAAAGAATTCTGATCATTTGTTATCATTGTGGGATTAACCTGATTCTGCCAGGTGAAATCACCGTATACAAGGCCCTGTTTATTATCTCCGAGAGTCCAGTCAGCAGAGACATTGACTCCTTTTCTGTTAGGCATATAATTACTGAAGAAAGGAAGAAAATAATTTGAACCTTCTTTCCAGGGATACCATCCCTGATGATGGCTGTCAAAATAATCAATCTGTATCTGATTATAATATCCTATAGGATTATAATTTGCATCTACCCATATGAATTTTCCGTCTAACTTTAA
>JBEHWP010000073.1:0-13496 GCA_040217665.1 Vulcanimicrobiota bacterium | reverse complement strand
GTGAAAGAAAATCTGTCTTTGCAGACATTTACTATTTTGCGTCTATTTAATTTACAACTGGCTATTAATACGGTATATATTTTTCTCCAGAGCCCGTCCTGCGACAGGTGTCTACTTGATTATTTTTTTGGTACCCTTTTGCCTGGAACGGTACTTATTACTGCAAAAAAAATAACTCCGGCAAATTGTTAGACCAATCAGTATCCTCGCGTCACGCGTTACGCGTTACGCATCACGATATAAACTGTAACTATGATGTAGTTATTTCCTTACAGCTCCTTAGTATTTTTTGTACTATACAGGTTATATTAATATTTCCTAAATATTCTTACCCTGAGGCTGTTTCCCTTCAATGCTGCTAAAATAATAAAGCCCTCCCGGATAAGGAAGGGCTTTGTTAAAGTTCAGGTTAAGGGGTATGGGTAAAGGTGAAGGGTGTGCTTGACACTCCTCCTGCTGTCGTAACAACTACCTGGTATGTTCCTGCTGCACCGGGATACCCTGTCCATACTTCTGTACCATTAATCCATGAATTTACCGATGCTGATGTCCCGTTAAATGTGACTGTTCCTTCGTTTATACCGAAGTTTGTTCCCTGAATAAAGATTTCCGATGTAGATGTGTGGGTCTGTACACTTGTTATAGTCGGTGCATTGGGATCGGCATTTATATAATATGGATACGATGCACTTGCTGCTCCGTTTATCGTTACAATAACAGGTGATTCACCTGTTCTATTTGGTAATGTAACATTTATGGCTGAACCAGTTACATTTATAGATTGTATGGTGGCATTAGTTCCGCCAAAGGTTACTGTACTGTTGGAAGTGCTCGCGTTGGGATCCATATTTGATAAACTGATAGTTGCAGTACCGCCTGCCGTGCCGGGTTTGGGGCTGACAGAATTGATTACAGGAGTCAATGGCCCTGATGTCGGGGTACATGTACATGTCGGTGTTTGACTTCCCTGGGTTGGAAATGTTGTTGGAGTTCCACCGGAAGGTGTGGAAGTGGCACCTAAGAGTACTATATTGGCCTCTTTTGTCTCACCTGTTCCAAGATCTACTGTGGTAGAGCCATTCAATACTGTTGCTCCACTCTGACTTTCACCTGTTACCTTTATATTTGTTGCAGGAACTCCTGGCAGGTTATAGTAACCGTTCGGATCTGTTTTAACATATGCGCTGAACCCTTCTACACGAACAGTTGCATTCGGATCAGGCCGGTTGTTGTAAGTTACATGTCCGTAAACTGTCCCTGTCCCTGCTACTACTGTTACTGGAACCTGAGCAGAACTGTTTCCACTCACTGCGTGTACAAAACCTGTGCCTGCTTTTGTAGCAGTGAAAATACCTGTATTTGTTCCTATAGTTCCTATATCACCTGTTACAGACCATGTCGTGTCAGGTCTGACAACAGTATTATTGGAACCTGTTGCATAGGAAGAAAACTGGAATGTTCCTCCTATACCAACGGGCAATAAGTGATTGGAAGGAGTAATTTTGAAATCGGTAAATCCACTGTAAGAATTCGGGTCTGATACAGGTACATCCTGGGTAATGGAAACATAAGACTGGTGCTCTACAGTCAGCCTGTTAATTCCTACGGGAATACCGTTTATAGTGAAACTGCCGTCGGAATTTGTGGTTACTGATATACCTGCTATGGTTACAGTAGCACCTGATAGAGCTTTATAGTTTGTCGGAGGGTTATTTGTGTATACCATTATCATACCGGGAGTTTTTCCTGCCCCGGAGCTTTCTATTTTTTCATCCCCTAAGAAAGGAATAAATACAAATCCCCCCTGGGAGCCGAAGATTGAAGAAACGAGTGCTACGAGAGCTCCGCATCCGGTGAACAAAATCGATGAAATAACAAGTAAGAGTAAAAATGAGAATAAATACTTTTTCAATTAACTTCCTCCTTTTTATAAAATTTAGTAAAATGCAATAAATTACGATAAATAGTAATAGATTGCAATAAATTACATTTGTTAATTCTATAGGAGTATAAAAAAATCCTTTTCTCTAAAGAATTTTATGATGGATACCGAGTTTTTTAATATATTTCCTTACTTCTTCTGCTTCCGGCCCTGTGGGGGCAATACTGATGTATTCGTTAAAATATCTTGATGCTTTAGATTTTTTACCTTTATTCATGCATGTAATACCTGCCTGATATAAAATTTCTTCTCTTGCAGGCACTTTAAACATAGATTTTATGAAATATTCAAAAGGTGCATTTGAACTGTGAAATTCTTCGGAACTTTTACCTGAAAGTGCTGCATCGAAATGTCTTATAGCTCCTTCCAGATCTTTTAAAGCAGCCATTATAAGCCCATGCTGGTAATTTCCGCATATATTCTCCGGTTCTATGTCCAGAAATTTTTCATTATATTCTTTCGCTTTTTCCATTGCATCCAGTTCATAATAAATCAAACATAGATGATAACAGGCAAAGCCTTTAATTTTTAAGTCTTCACTCATGAGAGATTTTTCAAAATAGCTTACTGACCGTTCCATTCTTCCTTCTGCCTTTTCCACTATAGCTATTTCGTTATAAAGCCAGAGGTTGTCCGGTTCCAGTTCAAGGGCCTTTTCCAGATGTCTCAACGCCAGATCATATAGTTTTTGTTCATAATAAAGTAATCCTGCCGAGTTCTGAATTATTCCTATATTTTTATCGATTCTGAGGCATATATTGTAATATTTTAATGACATGGTATATTGTTTCTCTCTGTAATATATATCAGCCAGGATAAAATTTATATTCATATCCTTTGAATCATATACTTTTTCATAACAGGCCTTACTTTTTTCATAGTCTCCAGTTTTATAATAAATTTCTCCTGCAACTATATTGGCTTCCCTGTCATCTGGATTTATAGATAAAACCTTTTCATAATAAACCAATGCTTTCTGGTAATCCTCTTTTGTAAGATATATATTTCCTGTGGCTTTATTTATTTCTTTGTTATCAGGCTTTAATTCCAGTGCAGAAGAATAATACTCAAGGCCTTTATCTATATTACCTTCTTTGCAATAAAATGTGCCAAGCTCATAAAAGGCTTCATGGAGTTCGCTGTCAAGTGAAATTGATCTTTCCAAATATGCAATTCCTTCGTCAATATTTCCTTTTTTTAACAGTATTTTCCCCATACCGTAAACAGCTTTACTGTAATCACTATCTGTTTCAAGTATGATATTATAATATTTAATCGCTTCTTCTATATTATCGCTTTCTTCGTATATGAGAGCAATACCGCACAGACTCTCACGATCTCCTTCCTGTAATTTCAGACATTCTTCATATGTTTCCAGAGCTCCCCGGATATTCCCTGTTTTCCAGTAACATAGAGCGAGATTTTTTAAAGAAGATACATCTCCATAACTGTTGTCCAGAATTTCTTTATAAATATCTCTTCCTGAAAAAAAATCTTCCAGTTCTACATACATATGGCCGAGTTTAAATAAGATTTCCTTTTTATCTCCTCTGAGGTCCAGTGATTTTTTATAATATTCTATTGAAGATTTTTTATTACCTGTTTCACTGTATAGATCGGCAAGATTTAGATTTATATCAAGATTTTTAGGATCCCGGCGTACGAGTTCTTCATAAAGTTCGAGAGATTTTTCTGTTTCACCGTTCTGCAGATAAGAGAATGCAAGCCTGGCCATGGCAGGAGTGTAGGATTTATCAATGTGCAGTACCCTGTTATAATAGTCCATGGCTTTTTTATAATCCTGCTGCTGTTCGTAAAGTCGCCCCAGATTATAGTTGGCCATGATATTTCCTCTGTCATTATAGAGTATTTTTTCAAGATATTTTTTTGCTTCAGGAAGTTTATCTCTTCCTACATATACTACAGCCATTATATAATTGGCTTCCAGGTTGGAAGGCCCTGTTTCAAGAATTCTTCTGCCATATTTGAGAGCACTGTCAAAATCTTCCTGCTCAAGAGAGTAACCGGCAAGAGATAAAAGAAGTTTTGTATTATATGGATCCAGTTCCAGAGCTGACAGTCTCTCTTCGAAGGCTTCTTCTGTGGAGCCCTGTAAGTCATAAATCGTTGCCATATTTATATGGGCTGATATATTCTTTCTGTCCAGTTCCAGAATATTTTTATAAATTTTGATAGCCCTATGAAAATTCCCTTCTTCCTGAGATAATTCTGCCAGATTCTGGAGGGCTTCCACATTGTTTTTATCCAGTGAGAGCACTTTTTTAAAGGTTTCTATGGTTGGCCCCAGATAGCCTTTGTCATATTTTGTTTTCCCTTTATAAGCTTCTCCAAGTCCTATGAGAGCTTTTTTATTATCAGGTTCCACCTTCAATGCTTCATGGTAATGGCTGATAGCCATATTCCACTGTTCTCTGAATTGATAAAATCTGCCGAGATTAATATTGACTTCTACGTTTTCCGGTTCTATCTGTAAAGCCACATGATAATGAGATGAAGCGGAATCAAGATTACCCTGTTCAAAATATATATTGCCAATCCTGATATGAATATCTAAATCTTCAGGATTAATCTCCAGTAATTTCTGATAATATTTTATCGACATATTAATATTATTATTTTGATGATATATGGTAGCCAGCTTCATCAGAGCTTCTCTGTCAGGCCCTATGTTAAGACATTTCTCATAGGTTAAAACAGCACTGTTTATATCACCTGATTTTTTATAAATACCTGCTATGACATTGTATAATCCCTGTCTTGAAGGTTCTATAGCCAGAGCTCTCTGCAGATAATTAAGAGCGAGCTCCGGTTTTTTATATTTTTCATAAATGAGCCCCAGATTCAGATTTACAAGAAACAGATTTTCATCCAGAGAGAAGGCTTTTTCGAAATATTCCAGAGACTTAGGGAAATCACCGTTTTTTTTGTAAATCATGCCAAGATTTACATAAACATCAACAAAATCCGGTGCCATCTGTTCGCATACATTGTAATATTCTATAGATTTATCTGTTTCTCCTGACTCTTCATATATTTGAGCGAGACAATAGTAGGCATCGAGATAATTATTATCTGCTTCAATGGTTTTTTGCAGATTTTTTATGGCTTTTTTTCTGTCACCTTTTGTAAGGTATATGCTGGAAAGTTCAAAATACACAAAAGGATCATCATTAATCTCCAGTGCTTTATTGAAATAATCTATGGCTCTGTCAAAGTGTTCTTTTTTTACCGCAATGAGGCCCAGATTGATGAGCGGTTCAGGAGATGTATCGTCCAGTTCCTGCGCTTTTTGCGTATGATATTCTGCCTTGTCCAGTTTGTCCATATGGAGATAAACCTCTGCCAGGCCAAGGTGGGCAGCTGTGTAAAAGGGGTTTATTCCAAGAGCTTTTTCATATCTCTGTATGGCGAAAGAAAAATTTTCCAGCGCATTATAGCAGGAGGCCATATAAAAATGTATTTCAGGTTTTGCTTCGACAGTGCCCGACGAATATTCAAAATGTGACAGAGCCAGTTCATATTCTTCTTTTTCCCAGAATATTTTACCAAGTTCATAATGGGTAATTTCATCGTCAGGATACAGGTTTAATACCTTATGATAATGGGCTATAGCATTATCCAGGTCGCCCATATTAGAGTAACATTCACCGAGTCTGGCATGGGCAAGACCATATGAATTGTCTATATTTATAACGGTTTTATAGTAATTTAGAGCCGTATTATGTTCTTTTCTGGCCCTTGCTATTTCTCCGAGATCATAATAAGCATCTGCATTATATGGATCTTTTTTGATGGCAAGTTTTAATTGATTTATTTTTAAATCCAGATTTGTTCCGGAGCCGGTCTGTATAAAAGACTGTTCTTCACGATTATCTTCATTCACTCTTCTGTGTGTTTTTGTCCCTTTAGAAAGATTTCCCAGCAAAAGCAGCACCTCAAAACTGTGATGAATATCAGGTAATGTGTAATTTTTTATAAAAGTAACTATGTACTATACTTTTACATTTTTTTATAATTTTCTTGTTTTTACCGGCTTTATAGTTAAATAGGTTTTCTGTTTTAATATTCCTGAACCAGTACATGACACCTGAAAATTGAATAAATTATTTTTTTACAGTTTTTTGAAAACCCCTGCGATGTGGCATAAGGCTTTGTAAAAAAATACAAAAATATAGTAACTTACTGACCTGAGCATAAGCATTTAATAAACGTTTTTCTCCCGTAACGCGTAACGCGTCACGAGAGTTTATATGTATTATTTATGCTCACCTCAGTAAATATTCTTTTTCTCTACCTCAATACCTTGTGAAAATATATAAAAAATTGGGATTATAATACATATATGCTCCCGTGACCGGTTACGTCTTACGAGAGCATAGAAATGTAATTTGATTAAAGGGATATAACTGTAAATACAGGATTTTGCATAAAGGCAGAGAATATACATCAAAATAATAAAGGAGTCTGGCTCATGAAAGAAGTTAAAGAAAAATCAATTGAAGATAAATACAAAATCTTTAAAAAATCCTGTTTTTATTATACACTTACTGCCATAATTACTCCTCCTGTGGCAGTTATTCTGGCTATTTCCGCCAGAAACAGTGAAGAATTGTATAATCTCATATTTCTGGTTATTCTGACAGAGGTTTATACTGTAGTAAGAGCCTTTTTTGATTATGAGGAAACAAAAAAACTGGAAAAAATGTTATCTCATACCCCGTCTGAACCTTCAGGGGAAAAGGCATAAATCTATTTGTACTTTTTACAGTTATTCTTTTCTATATAAAACTTCCTGTATAACCTGCTGGAATCTCGATAGTAAAAACGGTTTTTCAAGGTATCTGTTGCCTATTTCCTCTAAAAAGGATCTCGTATAAGGATTTATAATATCACCTGTAGAAAAGACAATTTTATCTGTCAGATGGGGGAACTTTTCTTTTATTATAAAGTATAATTCTTTGCCTCCCAGTCCCGGCATTTTCATATCCAGAATAATTAAATCGAAATCCTGATTCTCTGCTATCTTTTCCAGAGCTTCTTCCCCGCTGTCAGATGTTGTTATAATATGTTCCATATCTTCAAGGACATTTGTTACCATATCCAGTATTATAGGCTCATCGTCTACTACCATAATTTTTTTATGTTTCTGCTCTTCCCGTGTAATTTGCACCGGTATTATTATTTCTTCTTTAGTTTCAGTATAATCTTTACATACCGGTAATTCTATGGTAAAACATGTGCCTTCTCCTTCTTTACTGGTAACATCTATAGAGCCGCCATGTTCCTGTATTATACCCCTGGAAATACTGAGCCCCAGGCCGGTTCCTTCTCCTTTTTCTTTTGTAGTGAAAAAAGGCTCGAAGATTTTCAACTGGTTTTCTTTGCCTATGCCGGGGCCGTTATCTCTGAATCTTATTTCCACCATATTACCTCTGGTGCATGTATCTACTGTTATATTGTTGCCTTTACCGGACTTTATAATTGCCTGTTCCGCATTGATAAGCAGATTTAATATGACCTGCTGTATCTGGTGAGAATCACCCATAATAGACGGGAGTTTTTCTGTAAGATTTTTTTTAATAATTATATTATGTACTCCGAGCTCATATTCTCTCAGGGCTAAAGAGTTTAAGATAATATGATTTATGTCAACCTGTGTCATTTCTACTTTATGTTTTCTTACAAAACTTAACAGGTTTTGAATTATTTTTCTGCATCTTTCTGCCTGCGTTGATATTTTCTCCAGATCCTGTTTTATAGAAGTGTCTATATTACTTTTTATAAGCAGTTCTGCATAACCCAGAACACCTGTAAGGGGGTTATTTAATTCATGGGCTACACCTGATATAAGCTGCCCGACCGATGAGAGTTTTTCTACTTGAATTAACTGATACTCAAGCTGTTTTTCTTTTGTTAAATCCTTTAATACTATTATTATGCCTGAAAAATTTCCGTCCTGTTCCGTAATTGCATTGGCATATACGGAGAAATATCCGTCTTTCTCCAGCATTGCAGAAACAGGTTTGTTTTTATCAAGATAAATCTTTTCTATAGAGTCACAGAGGATACAGTCACATTTATTTTTTCCCCACTCTTTCGGCAGTGTTATACCCATGGAAGCAAGTATTTCCTTCGCAGAAGGGTTAAGCATTACAAGTTCATAGTTCTTATTAATCATAAGAACGCCATTGCTTAAAGAATCCAGAACAGTCTGAATTTTCTTCTGATCGGTAGAGAAGATGGAACTCATTTTATTCATTTCCACTGCAGTATGATTTGCTATGGAATGAAATAATTTCGTCTCTTCTTCGGTGAAAGCATTTTTTTTACCGCCTGTAATAAAAAGAACTGCTATAATTTTATTTGCTACTATAACCGGTTCTGATATAAAGGTTTCTACGTGACTTTTACCTGCTTCTTCATCAGAACTATCTATTCTTGTTTCAATCATAAAGGAAATATTGTTATCTTTTTCCCCGGAATAAGCTTCTATTACTTTTGCTTTAAGATCTTCAGTATAGCTTTTACATAATTTCTCCCGAATTTTTACGACGATTTTTTCCCCTTCGTCAAAGAAAAATGCTCCTGCTGCATCGTATTTTATTATATTATATAAAGTATTTACTATAAGGCTGAATAATTCTTCATAACTTACAAAATTGGATACCGCTTTACTGATATCATAGAGAGAAGCCAGTTCAAAAGCTCTTTTCCTGAGTTCTTCCTGTTTAATTTTTACTTCTGACGTTGCTTTTATTTTTTTAATAGCTTTTGCTATGACATTTTTTATCTGTTCTATACTTTCAAAAGGTTTGATGAGATAATCAAAAGCGCCAAAGCGGAGTGCATCTACAGAGGTCTCTATGGAAGCATAGCCTGTCATCATAATTACTTCTGTTAGAGGAGAAACTTCTTTTATCCTGCTTAATAGTTCTACACCGTTCATTTCAGGCATTTTTATATCAGTAATGACCAGATGAGGCATTTCTTTTTTTACTATTTCAAGTGCTTCAAGACCGTTTTTTGCAGTAAAAACTGTAAAGTCTCTGCTGAATAAATGCGTAAAAATCTCCAGTATATCCAGCTCATCGTCTACTACTATTATTTTTGGCTTAATCAAAAGATTACCTCCTGCAACTTTGTTTTCGTGACACATGACGTGCAAAGCGTCACGGGAGTAATGTCTGTGGTTTATTATCTTAATTAATAATTATACTACGTAATCAAAATATTTCCAATATAAAATCTTAGACTTTTCCGGAGAAATAATTTATAATATAATTAATAGTGAGCAGTAAACAGTGAACAGTTATCAGATAGCAGTAATCAGAAAATTATTCCTGATTTTATGTAATGAATTGTTCCTGTTGTGACTGATGGTTAAAAAGTATTTATCTATTGTTTATATTTGTAATACCGGTCACTGGTCACTGATTACTGAATTGAGGAGGGAATTTTATGAATAACACAGGGGAATTTTTTATTAACGAAATAAATAAGGTTATATCTGAAGAACAGAGAGAAAATGATTCATATCAAAAATTTCTTCACGATTATTTCCGGGAAGAGTTAAAAAAAGATTGTGTAAAAATTTTTGTTGGCTTTAAAGAAATACTCGATACGGAAGTTGAGAAATACGGAGATGTCCTTTGTAAATTTAAGACTACTGATTCTATACTGATGCATACAAAGACAGATTTGCTTGATACTATAAAAAATCTGAGTTCAGTACGTTTTATAGAAATGGATTATCCTGTTTCACTCATAGCTCCCCAGGAATATGTGGAAGGTCACGGGCCATCTCAGGATACAGACTGGAATATGCGTCTTATAGGTGCTCCCTATGCATGGAATCTGAATGCCACAGGAAGTGGCGTTAAGCTCGGTATAATAGATACGGGAATAGACTACAATCATCCATGTTTGAAGGATAATGTAAAAGGTGGACATAACTTTGTAGATGATAGTAAAGATCCCTTTGATGATAACGGTCATGGCACTCATTGCGCAGGTATTGCAGCTGCTTCGGGAGAAGCCAGTCTGACAGGTGTGGCTACAAGGGCTGAGCTTTATGCACTGAAGGTGCTAAGTGCCACCGGTGGTGGCCGTACGTCCGGTATCGTAGCTGCCATAGACTGGGCGGTAAGTAATGGCCTTCAGGTTTTAAGCATGAGTCTTGGAAGCCGTTTTCCTGCTTCTGCCATGCATGAAGCTCTTATTGCCGCTCATGAAAGAGGTCTCATACTTGTAGCCGCATCGGGCAACGAAATGATAGGCCCGGGTTTTCCAGCTTTTTACAGAGAGGTTGTATCTGTAGGCGCAGTAGACAGAAATAAAAAACCTGCCAGTTTTACCAATCGCGATCCGGGAGTTGATATAGCAGCACCGGGAGTAGGTGTTTATTCTTCAATTCCGGGAGGGAAATTTGCTTCCTACAGCGGAACATCTATGGCCTGCCCCCATGTAAGCGGTGTGTTTACTGCAATTCTCGGTGAAAGAAGAATGGATAATGTAGAAGCAGAAAATCTTATCTATGATACGGCAGAAGATATAAAAAGACATTCCTGGGAGGTCGGCCGGGGACTCGTAAGAATAGATAATGGATTGAAGAGGTTATAGACATATATGTGGTCCTGTTATAAAGGAAATAACTGCCATACGTCCTGTGTCTGTGGCAGTCCAGCCCTGAAAGGTTCTTTGTTATGGTCCTATGATACAGGGGAGAAGATAAATGCCTCCCCTGTTATTATAAATAATACTCTTTATATTGTTACAGAAGAGGGAACCCTGTATGTACTGACAGGTGATAAGGGAAATTTATTGTGGAAATATAAGGATTCATATGAAGATAAAAGCATGGTTAAAAAAAATCCTCCCCTTGTAACAGATGATACAGTGTATTTTACCGGTAAAAACGGCAACATTTATGCTCTGTCTTCCGAAAATGGAGAGATTAAATGGACATATGAAACAGGAAGCATAATAGATTCTTCTCCTGCAATATGTGAAGATGTATTATATACAGGTACAGTGGACGGAACCATCTATGCTATTGATATGGTCAGAGGAGAGAAAAAATGGTCTTTCCAAGCCGGAGGTATCTGTGCTTCCTCTCCTGTAATATATGGAGGTATGCTCTTTATCGGTTCTGATAACATATTTTATGTGATGGATATAGAGAAAGGACAGAAAAGATGGGCCTATACACTGGAAAAACCCGTCTGTTCATCTCCTGCTATTTATAACGGAGCAATTTATGTGAGTGCCGGTTATATATATTGTCTTGATATTATTAACGGCGCGAAAAGATGGATTGCAGAAGTTGAAGGGGAACCTCTCACTGAGACTCCTGTCATTACAGCCAGTTCCATTTTCATTCCTACGAGAGTATATATGAAAGAACTTGATAAAACGGTAGGTGTTCTTTATTCTCTGGAAGTCAGTACTGCTGCCCGTCAGTGGGCATTTTTTTCATGGGGAAGCATTACCGAACCTGCAGTGTCAGGGAATTTTATGTATGCAGGCAGCGGTGACGGAAAACTTTATGCCATTGATGCAGGGTGCGGTCTCCAGAAGTGGGTTTATGAAACAGAGTCAATAATTAATTCTTCACCTGCCGTGGGAGAAGGCTGTGTGTTTACTGGTACCAATAATGGCATGGTTTATGCTGTTATATAAGTCGTAATGCGTGATGTGTAATAGGTTATATTACAACGCATTACGCATCACGCTTTACGCATTACGAGGAAATATAAAGCTGGTTGTGAAAATTTATGAAACTTTTAGATAAACAACTTCACAGTGTAATGCTTGCTTATTTCGGTTACAGTTACGGAGTGGATTTAAGCAGGGCAACGCGAAATGTACAGTTAGGTATTCTTTATCTCGGCACAATGTTGAAAAATGACGGTTATAAAGTAAATATTTTATGTACCGATTTCCCGTGGCTCGATGACATAATTGAGAAAATAAGGAATGAACATATTGCCATAGCCGGTTTTTATACCATTACAGATAATATAGACAGATGTGTCAGATGTGCTTCACTATTGAAAGAACTGTTTCCTGATCTGATTATTCTTATGGGAGGCCCTCATGCTTCTGTTCTGGATAAAGAAATACTGAAAAAGCATAACTCTGTTGATATGATAGTAAGAGGAGAAGGTGAATATACACTTCTCAGTATTGCCAGATTTTTTTATGATGGTTCCGGAGAACTCAAAGATATAAAAGGAATAACTTATAGAAAAAATAATGAAATCTGCCGCAATGACGATGCTGCTTTTGTATCTGATCTGGACTCTTTACCTCTTCCTGACAGGGATTTACTGGAAGAACCTGTGAGAAGCACCGATATATTTTATCCCAGAATAATAACAGGGAGGGGATGTCCTTTTAAATGCGCTTTCTGTTATGAAGGTTTTCATGGAAGTGCCTACAGAATGAGGACCGCCGGAGATGTACTCAGGGAAGTGGACAGTCTCATTAAAAGAGGGGAGATTGGTTATATATTGTTCCTGGACGATACCTTCAGTGTTCATCCTCAGAGGACTATGAAAATATGTAAAGGTCTCAGAAGTATGTCGGAAGAAGGAAGAAAATTTGTATGGTTTTCAGAAGGAAGAGTTGATGTTCTTTCAAAATACCCCAGGCTAATTTATGCCATGAAACTTGCAGGACTTGCTGTAATTCAGCTCGGTGTCGAATGTGCTGACCAGAAGATTCTGGATATGTATGAGAAACATATAACACTGGAACAGATAGAGGAAGCTATAAGAATCTGTGTTGATGCGAAGATTCCATCCATTTCCATAAATTTTATCCTTGGAGGGCCTTTTGAATCCAGGGAACTTTATGAGAAAAATCTCGATTTTGTAAGGAAATTAATGAAAGTTGCACCGGGAAGGCTCAATGTAAGTTCCACACTTTTAGCTCCCTTTCACGGTACCAGGATTATGAAAGAACCGGCCCGTTTCGGATTGAAAATCATTGACAGAGAGTGTAAAACCGGCATCACAAATAAAACATGTTTCTGTGAAACAGATTATATGAATGAATATGAACTTACCGGTTTAAGAATTGATTTTGACAGGGAAGTTTTGAATATAATGATAGATGTGTCAAAAGATCTGACAAGAGATATAATCTATGAAATTTTTTCCGTTAAATATTTCGGTGTCGATTCACAGTGGGCAACACTTTTATCCTATGACAGAGGCATAAGGAGATTCATAAACCTGAAGATCCATAAATCATATTTTGCTATAGACGAAGTGGAAGAAGACAGGCTGTCAGATTACTATCCTGTGAGAACTTATCCTCTCGTTTATGATGATAATAACAGAGTGGTTTTTTATAAAATATACGGAAAAGAAATTTTGAATGACATAGACAGCAGGCTTTATGAGTATTCGTCCGGTAAAAGAACGTTCAGAGAGATTCTCAATATAGCGAAAGAACAGCTATTTAAAGAACTGCCGTCAGAAGAAGTTTATAAGAGAGTGAAAGATTTTTATGTGACTGTAGATAAATT
>JBEHWP010000072.1:0-13726 GCA_040217665.1 Vulcanimicrobiota bacterium | reverse complement strand
AGGTCTTTGAAGGTAAAATATCTACAAAAGATGATTTATATTACAGTGATTTAAGCATGTATCAATATATTGATTATCTGGTACAGAGTTAGTGCAGGGTTAAACATTATGACTGAAATCGTTATCCAGAGGTCCGATTTGTGAAAATAATACTGAAAAACTTTAAAACCAATACAAAAGAGAAAATTGTAGAAGAAAAACCAACTGCCATAATAGAGTTTGACGGACAGAATACCTATATAAAAACCAGGGACTGGAAGCTTAAAGAAAAACTTGAAGAAATATTCTCCGTCCCTTTTACCGTAAGAAAACCTGTAATCAAAGACGGAGTCCGTGCATTTGTCCTGGAAATGGTAAAACCCGGAACAAAAGACCATTTTAAAGAAATAGCATATTTACTCAGAAAAATTAATTTTTATGTAAATCTTCTCGAATAAAAATATTTCAAAGTCTTTAATTTCTGGCGTTTCCAAATAATCTTATCGATTGGAAATTGCCAGCAATTTTTATATAAACTATCAAACAGATATGACAGGTTCGGTCAAAAAAATGAGAATTTGTTCCTCCCGTAACGCGTTACGATTTTTATATAATATAGAAAGGAAAAAATTATGAGTAAATTTCTTGATATAATAACAAAAAAGCCATTTTCTCTTATAATGAGTCTTCCCAAAAATGATAAAGAACTGGCCAGCGCAGCAAAAGAGGCAGGGGCAGATGCGATAAAAATACACATAAATGTAGAGCACAGAGCAAGCGGAACATATTTCGGCCCTTTTGAAGAGGAAAAACATGCTATTAAATCCATATTGGATACAGTAAAAATACCTGCAGGTATAGTACCCGGTGCCGGTAAAGTGGCAACAAAGGAAGAAATGACGGAACTTTATGAAATGGGTATAGATTTTTTTGATATCTATATAGAAAATGTGCCTTCCTGTATGTTAGAACTTCCAAAGAAAATGGCAAGAATGTATGCTCCGAGTTGTAATTCCGATCTAAAACTGCTGCCATACCTGAAGAACTGGGGAGGAGACATTCTTGAAGCATCTGTTATGGCTCCTGAAAATTATGGACGAGAACTCAGATTGAACGATCTTCTTCTCTATCAATGGATCTGCCAAGAAGCCAGGATTCCTGTAGTAATTCCAACACAGCTTGCCATAAAACCGGAAGAGATAAAATATCTGAAACAGGCAGGGGTAAAGTGCATTATGATCGGTGCCATAGTTACCGGTAAAGAAGCGAACACGATCTATGAAACTGTAAAGAAATTCAGGGAAGCCATAGATAAGCTTCAATGAAATCGTGACGCGTGACGCGTCACGCGTCACGCGTGCGTCACGCGTCTTACCATTATGCTTTTTTCTCTTTCCAGACAGGAGACATTATTTTCTCTTTTTTTACTTCTAAAAATATCTTCTGTTTTCCTCTGGTTTGAATATAATATACCTTTCTTTCTGAGTCATATCTCCATATGCCTTTTATAGTAACAGGACCATCTACAATACTTTCATTATCCATATCATCATACCACTGTCCCGAGTCACCATCAAAGTGTAATCTATTCTTATCTATAATCATAATTAAATTCCTTTCCTGATTTTTTTCTATAGATTATAGCATAAATCTTTTCGTCTAAATCCCGTCATCCAAAAAATCTCAAAAATCCCTGTTTGTAAGATATTAAACTGACTTACAATGAAGAGCCTGTTATAATGCCTTCCATTATGAAAGACACATTTCACATTCAATGGCACATTACAAATCTCTGTAATCTTAAATGTATCCACTGTTATCACGACGATTTTTCTAAAAACCAGAACCGTTCTCTGGAAGATTTGAAAGCAATATTCCTGAATATAAGTAACTTTCTGCAGGAAGAAAATAAAGACCTGGTAATAGATATAACAGGAGGAGAACCATTTCTCTATAAAGATTGGAAAGAACTTTTCAGTTATCTTTATAAAAGTTCCTGTGTAAAAGAACTGGGGATTATCACAAACGGCTTATTTCTGGATGAAGAAATTCTGAATTTTCTCGAAGATTTTCATGAGACAAAATTAAAAATTTCAGCAGAAGCTTTTGAGAAAGAAACTTTCGAAAAATTCCGCGGTAAAGGAAATTTTGAGAAATTTATTAAAACAATAAATTTATTGAAAGAAAAAAATTTCGAAAAAACTCTTATGTTTACCATTATGGAGCAGAATGTTTTGGAAGTGGAAAAACTGTTTCATTTTATAGAAGAGTATAAGATAAACCATTTCATTGTGGAAAGATTTATTCCCTGGGGAGAGGGCAGGAAAATAATCAATCAGGTAGTATCTTTAAAAAAATGGATAAAAACAATAAAAATTTTATTGAATAAAACAGGCAATGAGGAGGATATCTATCCTCTTATACCATATAGAGGTTTCAGGGTTACAAAAGAAAATGGAGCATTTGAGCTATATGGTTCTCCATGCATTGTTGGAACAGACGGCATTTCGGTCATGCCTGACGGAAGTGTTTTTCCATGCAGGAGATTTCCCCTTAAAATCGGGAACTTGCTCGAAGAATCTCTTTATGATATATGGAACAATTCTTACGTATTAAAAAAACTGAAAGATAAAAAAAATTTAAAGGGTAAATGCCATGAATGTAAAATAGAGGATTGTAACGGTTGCAGGGCTCTTGCTTTTGCCATGACCGGCGATTATATGGCAGAAGATCCTTTATGTATGCTCAGTGAAAGTTAACTACTCCTGTGACGAGTCACGCGTTACGCGTCACGAAAGGAATATAATTTATAGAAAGAGGTAAATAAAATGGATGTAAACAAAAATACGGTAAACAATGAACCTGAAAGACTTTTTAAAGGTTATATGATAGGTCACAAGGTCTTCAATGATATATACTCTATAGTGCACTCCTATACGGATTCTTCTCCTATAGAAGACCTGGAGACAAAAGAAGAACTGGAACAGAAAAGAACAAAAGCAGAAATTATCAAATTAATACCCCTCTTCAGCGTATTTGATATACAGCAGATAGAAAAGCTGGATCAGAAAATAAAATTAAAGAAATTTAAAAACGGAAAAGTTCTCTTTAAAGAAGGAGACAGAGCGGAAGAACTTTATATAATAAAATCCGGAAGAGTAACACTTTATAAAGAGATTCAGATGGGGAAAAAAGAAAAGATTGAGATTGCCAATCTCGGCAAGGGAGATCTCTTCGGAGAAACAGGTATTATTCTGGATACGGAAAGAACCCTTTCTGCCATAGTATCCTCTGACAGTGCAGAATTATATATGATTTCCAAAGAGAATTTCCTGCATATGCTGTCCCACCATGCCGAACTGAGTTTCAATCTTGCGAAAATACAGACAAAAAGACTTATGGCAAGAGGAGATATACTGGTTGATTATATCTGTAATTATATAGAAGTGAAATAGTGAGTAGAGTTTATAGTTTAAGGTTTATGGTTGAGAGTTAGCTGACTTTAAACTCTCAACTCTCAACTTTATTTAGCGCATTACGCATCACGATTTCAATTAAATTTACTGCTCTGTCGATCTCAATTTCTTCAGTCATTTTTCCGGTAGAAAACCTTACAGTCCCCCGGGACCACTCACGAGGAATATTCATTGCTTCAAGAACATAAGAAATTTTTCCTGTGTGGCATGCAGCACCTGCCGAAACTGCCAGTTTATCATTCAGTTTCTGAATAAGTTCTGATGAATTTATGTCTTTAAAACTCAGGCTCAAGGTATTTGGAAGCCTTTTTTCACGATGGCCGTTAAGTTTTATATCTTTTATTCTCTGTTCTAACCCACTGTGAAGTCTGTCTCTCATTTGCTTCATATGTTCTCCATTTTTTTTGAGATCTCTTCCGGCAATTTCACAGGCTTTCCCCAGGCCGACTATTTCAAGGACATTTTCCGTCCCTGCTCTTCTTCCTCCTTCATGGCCTGCGCCATGCATAAATTTTTCAGGTTTAATACCGTCTTTTATATAAAGAACTCCCACACCTTTAGGGGCATATAATTTATGTCCCGCTATGGACAGAAGATCTACACCTAGATCCTTTACATTAACGGAGATCTTCCCTGCTGACTGGGCAGCATCTGTATGAAAAACAATCCCTTTCTTTTTTGTAAGGGCAGAAATTTCTTCAAGAGGCTGAACTGTGCCTACTTCATTACTGGCATGCATAACAGAAACAAGAATCGTTTTATCTGTTACAGCTTTTTCAAGTTCCGAAGGATTTACAAGGCCGTATTCATCAACAGGTAAATAAGTAACATAAAAACCCTGCTTTTCAAGAAATCTGCATACTTCAATGACTGCAGGATGTTCTATTACTGTGGTAATAATATGGTTTCCTTTATGTCTGTGGGCAAAAGCAATACCTTTTATGGCATAATTATTGGACTCAGTTCCTCCGCTCGTAAAGACAATCTCGGAAGGGCTGCAGTTAAGTAAAGACGCAACCTGACATCTTGCCTGTTCCACTGCCTCTCTGGTCTTAAGTCCATAGAGGTGGGAACTGGAAGGGTTGCCGAAGTATTCTTCCACATATGGTTTCATAGCAGAAATAACCTCGGCGTCATGAGGTGTTGTGGCATTATAATCTAAATATATGAGTTTTTTCATTTATAATAATCTCCAGTCTGTAGAATCGTGACACGTAACGGGTAACGCGTGACGGGTGGTTCTTAAGGCGTGATGCGTAATGCGTGATACGTATTCTATATACAGAGCGTTATAAAACGCCCCTGTTCACCCTTCACTTTTCGCTACTCACAACTCACGACTCACTTCTTAATCATGTCTTTCACTATATCTCCCGGATTTAAAATCTCAATAAGCTGCCAGTGGTTTTCGGTCTGCCTCATTTTCAATTTTACTGTAACTTCTTTACTTCCGTCATCTATATTGAGTGCCACGACTGCTATCTTTCCTTCTTTTTCCATACATGTTATGGATGAATTCATAAGAAGTTTTTTTCTGAGTTCTCCGCTTCTTTCATTTTCTCTGTCTGACGATTCTACAAATTGCTGTAAACCTTCTTTAAATTTTTCTTTAATTTTCGGTTTTAAAGCTTCTCCGAGGCCTTTATTCAGAATTTTTCCAAGAATCCCACCTGAGCCGGATTCTTCAAGTTTTTCTGTAAAAAATTGGGATACATCATCTATAAGACTTTCGCAGAGAGAGTCAGTATCGACATATTTCTGAAATTTCTCCCAGTCATGCCCTTTTATACTCCTCAAAATCATTATGACAGAATACTGAGGCGTAGAGGTATAATGCCAGAAATAAAAAAGCCCTCCTGCTGCTGCCAGAACCAGAACAAAACCGGTTATAATAAGAATCTTTTTCATAATTAACACTCCTTATAGATATTATTCCTTTTTCTTCGGGATAATATTGCCTGTCTTATAACAGACACTATTTACAAAGATAATTCTATATATATTTTTTTTTCTCCTGTATCATTGATTATATTTTCAGTTAATTTTCTTCGGAAACAATCACTTTATAAAAGGAATAAAGGGAAAAAAGAATATGAAAAGAATTATTGTTCAACCAGTTTATCAAAACAAAAGAGGGGGCTTACGGCAAATAATGATGAAAAACATAAAAAACCGAACAGGACTGCAGAGCTGTAAACACAACAATCTTTTACTAGAAGAAGAAATAATTTTCTCAATAAACCATGACTTTAAAGTATTTGAAATACTTTTTGACGGTTTCTGGCCATGGGATATTAAAAGAAATTTAAGAGATCATATAAAAGAAACATCTCAAAAACATAATCTTTTTTTACAGGTTCATGCTCCCATAGAAAGGGTAGAACCATGGGAAGAAGTTTTAAGAGAAACTCTTATTTTTACTATAGAAACAGGAAGTAATCTTCTTACAGTTCACCCTCGAAAACAGGATATGAACATATATAAAAACATATTTTCTATGGCAAAAGAACATGGCATATTTATAGGTCTGGAAAATTACAAAGAAAGTGAAACCTTTCATTCTCCCTCTGATATAATCAATATATTAAGCCATTTTTCCGATTATTCAAATACGGGACTGACCTTTGATACAGGCCATGCCAATATATACGGTAACCCTGTAATTTATCTGAAATCACTCCCTGATAGTATAAAAATATTAAATGTTCATCTTCATGATAACCTCGGCGAAAAAGATAATCATATGACAATGGGAGAAGGAAATATAAATTTTTATGATGTACTCCAGTGTCTGGAAGAAAAAGATTATACAGGCAATTTTATAATAGAACACTGGCATAATAATCTTGTATCTGCAGAATATTTATTCACTGTAATGCAGTGAACAGGCAATGCCTGTTCACTGCAAAGAGGTTTGTCTTATTTCTTTTCCCTGAGTGCTTTCCACACATCTTCTGCCCTGATAGGCATATGGGTAAGCTGAATCCCCAGGGCATTCTTAAGAGCATTTCCGACGGCAGGAGCAACACTTATCATGGGGTGTTCCCCTACGCCTCTAGCGCCAAAGGGCCCGTCCAACTGGGGAGTCTCTACAGGGATTACAATTATTTCTTCAGGCATATCTCTCACAGTAGGTATTTTATTGTCTGTAAAGGAATTATTTAAGAGTTTTCCTTTTTTATCGTAAATATAACCTTCACATATGGCAGTTCCAAGGCCCTGAAGCATACCTCCTATACACTGCCCCCTTACTGCCTTTTCATTTATAACCTTACCTACATCGAAAGAAGAGGCAATCTTTATAATATCAAATTCTCCTGTTTCTTTATCTATTTCCAGAACAACACCGTGAGCGCCGTAAGTCCAGTCAAGAGCAGGATTTCCCTGGCCTGTTTCCTTATCTAAATTGGTAAGCCCCTGGGCCACATACCTTCCGACTCCTACTATGGGGCCTCCTATACCTTTGCCATCAGGATAGGCATAACCTATAGCCATCTGCTCATATGTCACAAATTCATTTTCCCTGTGGACAACATAAACCTTACCGTCTTTATGACGGAGATCATATTTGCTTGCCCTCAATACCTGTGAAGCCACATCGTACATTTTATCTACCATATCCCTTGCTGCAAGTATTGCGGCATTACCGCTCAGAAAAAGACCTTTTGACGCCACTGTCTGCCAGTCATAGGGATCTCTGTCCGTATCACATTCAAAGGCAATTTTCACCTTTTCAATGGGAAGTGATAATTCTTCCGCAATCATCTGAGCTATGGACGTATAAGTTCCTGCACCGTAATCCACCAGAGAAAGATTTGCTATAACACTTCCGTCTTCATTCATCTTTAATATGACTACTGTTCCCGTATAGGGAGGCATGGCAGGCGCTTTATGGAGAGCACAGACTGCTTTACCAATGATTTTACCTGTTTTCTTTTCCCTCTCCTGTTCATCTTCTGTTTTCGTGCCGTAATTTATGGCTTTGGCCGCCTCTTCTATACATTTTTTCACATCTCCCGTATGATCTGTTATCACTTCACCCGTAAGGGTTACAGAGCCGGGTTTTAATACATTAATTTTTCGAAATTCCACAGGATCTATGCCTATTGTATCTGCCACATAGTCCATGTGTCTTTCAAGACCCCAGAAAAACTCTACATGACCGAACCCTCTGTAGGCAGTGCCGAAGACTTTATTTGTATAAACCGTAAAAGCATCAAGCCAGGCATTGGGAATCTCGTATGGCCCCCCTCCCGAATAACCTGATGCTCTGGTGACATTCACCGCATAATCAGCATAGGCTCCCGCATCCCAGAACATTTCCATTTTCTGGGCCACAATCTTACCTGATTTTTTTACACCTGTTTTAATTTTATAGGTCAGGCCGCTTCTGCATGGCAATAGATTAAATTCTTCTTCTCTTGAAGCCTGAAGTTTTACAGGTCTTCCCCCTGCTTCTCTCGAGAGACATGCACAGAGAGGTTCTAAATGGATGCCTGCTTTCCCTCCGAAGCCACCGCCCACGTAAGGAACTATGACTCTTACATTGTTATGAGGGAGAGCGAAGGAATAACAGAAGAGATTTCTCACGGTAAAAGGCGACTGAGCACTGGTCCATATAGTTACTTTATCGCCCTTTTCCCATTTCGCAACAGATACATGTGTTTCCATAGGAACATGCTGGACAGAAGGATTCGTATATTCCCTTTCCACTATAAAATCTGCTTCTTTAAATCCTTTATCAATATCTCCTTTTCTTATCTTCTGATTGTGGACAATATTGGTTCCCGGCTTCGGAGAGAAAACCGCTTCTATATATTTATATTTACCCAGTTCGGGATGTACAAGAGGACTGTCTTCCCGGAGGGCTCTTTTTACATCAAGAACCGGTTCTATTTCTTCATATTCCACTTCTATCAAATCTATGGCTTCTCTTGCAATATCTTCCGTGTCCGCCGCAACCGCCGCAACGCCTTCTCCCTGATATCTTACTGTGCCTCTTGCAAGTATGTATTTATCTACGATGTAAAGACCTACTCTGTAGTCAAGATCTTCACCTGTCAGTACTGCTCTTACTCCGGGTAAAGCTCTGGCTTTAGACGTGTCGATTTTCTTTATTTTTGCCGATGCATGGGGACTGGGTTTGACTTTTGCAAATAACATACCCTGGATAAACATATCGGAAACAAAGAGTGCTTCACCTGTTAATTTTTCAAAAGAGTCAATCCTGTCAGGCCCTTTGCCTATATATTTATATTCCTGTCCTGTCATTTTATTCCACTCCTTTCCCTTCCGAAACTTCCATTATGGCTTCCACAATCTGTTTATAACCTGTACATCTGCAGAAATTACCTTCAATCGCTTCTTTAACATCTTCTTCAGTGGGATGGGGATTTCTCTCCAGAAGTGCCCTGGCTGACATTATCATACCGGGTGTGCAGAAACCGCACTGAACTGCATGATGATGATGAAAGGCCTCCTGAAGCGGAGAAAGTTTGCCGTCAGAAGATTCGCCTTCAATGGTTCTTATGACGGAACCGTCACATTCTGCGGCAAGAACAAGACAGGAATTTACGGTTCTTCCGTCAAGGATAACGGTACAGGCTCCGCATTCTCCCGCTCCGCATCCTTCTTTTGTGCCTGTAAGAAAAAGATCGTGCCTCAAAAATTCCAGGAGTGTTCTGTGTTCCGGAACATCTTTTGTATAACATGTATCATTTACTTTAACTTTTATGGTTTTCATCTGGACGTACCTCCGAGTTCTTCATAAATCCTTTTCACATAAACTTCTACCATATGTTTTCTGTATTCTCCGCTTCCTCTGAGATCATCTATAGGTTTTATGGCTTTAATTACGTAATCTATTATTTCAGACAGAGGTGTACTGACAGGAATTTCATCTAAAAGTACAGGCGTCGGGGCACATGAACCTATGGCAATTCTGAATACATCTCTTATCTTCCCCATGGCGACACCGGCAATAGTCAGATCATGTCCTTTTACCCTTTTGGATTTTTTATATAAACCTTTCATAGAAATATATTCTTCGGGAACTACAATGGATTTTACAAAATCTCCCGTATTAAGAGCAGTCTTTCTGACACCTTTATAGAAATTTTTTAATAGAATTAACTCTTCACCGGCAATACTTACGACTTTCAATCGTCCGTCAAGTATCAGCAGGGCAGGTGCCATATCGGCAGCAGGTGACCCGTAACATATATTGCCTGTCACTGTGGCTCTGTTTCTTATCTGGTATGATGCGAGTTCTTTCGCTGCAGCCTGAAGCAGGGGATATTTCTCACATACAAATTTACTTTCAATAAGTTCATTACATGTAACGGCAGCGCCTATAACAAGGCCTGTTCCCGGTGTGAATGTAATATCTTTAACACCGGGTATTTTTTTTACGTCCACAACATATTCAGGTCTCTGCAGATCACTTCTTATGTCTACAAAAACATTGGTTCCACCTGCAAAAAGTTTAGCTTTTTCTCCGTAAGCGGCAAGAAGTTTAAGTAATTCTTCTTCAGAGGTGGGAGCAAGGTATTTAAATTGTCTCAACATAACAGTTTCCTCCCGATAAAATTTCAAATAATTTTAACTTATTAAATTTTCACGATGAGACAGGTTAAATCCTTCATGATTAAAATTATTTATAACAAAGTAATAAATAGAGGAAATTTAAAATTAAAAAAATTTGGCACCTTCATTGCAGGATTTGATTAGGATAACAAAGAAATTTTTGTTAAAATAGTAGCTGATAGCTCAGGATCTGTAAGGAAATAACTACATTATAGTTACAGTTTATATCGTTACGCGTTACGCGTTACGCGTTACGCGAGGATATTAATTGTTCTAACAATTTGCCGGAGTTGTTTTTCTTGCAGTCCTTAATTTAATATAAATCTGGGAGCACATAAAAAATGGAATCTAAAATGGACATAAAATCTATAGATAATATTGAGCTGGTATTTCTCAAAAATGAGGATTACCCGGATCTTAAAGATGCAATGATAGAGGCATATTCCAATATGCCGAATGCTTACTGGAAAGAACATCATATAAAGACTTTAATAAAAAACTTCCCGGAAGGACAGGTAGGAATAAAAGTAGACAAAGAATTGGCCGGATGTGCATTATCAATTATTGTAGATTACAGTAGATTTGATAATAAACATACTTATAATGAAATAACTGGAAATTATAGTTTTAATACTCACACAGATAGTGGGGATATATTATACGGGATAGATATTTTTATTAGACCCAGATATCGTGGATTAAGGTTAGGCCGGCGTTTATATGATTACAGAAAAGAATTATGTGAGAGATTGAACCTGAAAGGAATTGTTTTTGGTGGTCGTATACCAAATTATCATAAGTATTCTGAAAAGATTTCCCCCAAGGAATATATCGAGAAAGTAAGAAATAAGGAGATTCATGATCCTGTATTGAATTTTCAGATGTCAAATGACTTTCATCCTGCCAAAATTATGCAGGGTTATCTACAGGGAGATAAAGAATCAAAAGAATATGCAGTACTTCTTAAGTGGGATAATGTATATTATGAAAAAACATCAAACAAAGTATCTAAAAATAAAACAATTGTGAGGCTTGGTTTAATACAATGGCAAATGAGATTATATAAAGACCTTGATGAGCTTATGCAGCAAGCCGAGTATTTTGTTGATGCCGTATCAGGATATCGGTCGGATTTTGCATTATTCCCTGAATTTTTCAATGCTCCGTTAATGTCAAAATATAACCATTTATCAGAATCCGAGGCCATTAGAAAATTAGCAGAATATACGGAAGAAATTGTTAATCGTTTTTCAGAATTAGCCATAACATACAATATTAACATTATAACAGGCAGTATGCCTGAAGTAGTTAACAATAATCTCTATAATACAGGGTATTTATGTAAACGGGATGGTGGTATTGAACGATTTGAAAAACTTCACATAACACCTGATGAAGCAAAAATATGGGGGTTGCAGGGTGGTGAACAAATAAAAACATTTAACACCGATTGCGGTAAAATTGGAGTATTGATTTGTTATGACGTTGAATTTCCGGAACTGGGAAGAATTTTAGCAGAAGAAGGAATGAATATTCTCTTTGTTCCATTTTTAACTGATACTCAGAACGGCTATTCAAGAGTAAGACATTGTGCACAGGCACGTGCAATTGAAAATGAATGTTACGTGGCCATTGCAGGCAGTGTCGGCAATTTGCCAAAAGTTCATAATATGGACATTCAATATGCTCAGGCAATGGTTTTTACACCCTGTGATTTTTCATTCCCTACAAAAGGAATAAAAGCGGAAGCCACACCTAATACTGAAATGATTTTAATTGCCGATGTTGATATTGATTTGCTCAGAGAATTAAATCAATTCGGAAGTGTAAGGAATTTAAAAGACAGAAGAACTGATATTTATTCAATAATAAAGAAAAGTATAGAAAGGGATTAATCAATGCCAGGGGATATCGGCAATTACCGTATCCAGAAATTTTCACAGGCACAATAAAAAAACGTTATAATACAGATTCAGATATAAAATGGCCCGTATCAGAAACCTTACCGTCTCTGACACGGGCCAGATTTAAACCCGGTTTACTGATTGCTGATAAGTTGTCTGGAGAGAGATACGGCATTATCGAGAGATGTGTTTACATCTGCATGGTTACTGATAATATCAAAAAGGGTATCATCCATAATGCCTCTGATGGATTCCCAGGCAGGGACCTTAGGGGCTACAACTCCTGAAGCCAGCTGGTTTATACCGATACCGTTATCGGGATTTTTTCTGACAAAAGCCTGATAATCACTGCTCTGAATGGCAGAGAGTCTTACAGGTAAATAACCTGTTTCCATAGACCATTTTGCAGTATTTTCCTTATTTGTAAGATATTTAATAAATTCCCATGAAGCTTTCTGTTTTTCGGGAGATGTTGAAAACATAGCAAGATTTGTCCCTGCAAGCAGAATCTTTCCTGAAGTTTTAGAAGGACAGGGAGCAACGGAAAAATTGAATTTTACCTGTTCCTGAAGAGAACCGATCCTGGAGCTTGTATCCAGAAACATGGCACATTTTCCGTCCATAAAATCCTTCTGCGGTTCGAAAGACATAATGGCCCCCTTACTGTTTATTAAATCTCTAAGATACTTTATAGTTTTCTTTGCTCCTTCTCCGTTGAAAAGAGGTTTACCATGTTCGTCGAAAAGTTTCTCTCCGCTCGAGAGTAAAACAAGAGAAAATACGTCTACATCAGGTTTGAAAGAAAGACCCCACTGAGTTATATTTCCGTTTTTATCGACTTTTGAAAATTTTTTTGCTATGTCAGACATTTCTTTCCAGTTTTTCGGAGGATTAAGCCCGGCCTGTTTGAACATATCTCTGTTATAGTAAAGCACATAAATACTTTTATTAAAGGGAAGAGTCCACAGTTTACCATCATATTTATTGGCTTCAAGAAATGCAGGAACCATATCGGAAAGTTCCTGCCTATCCGAATCAGTTGCGATAAAATCTTCTACAGGTACTATGGCTTTGACCATAATAAACTGGGAAGTCCAGTTCTCGTATATCTGTGAAATATCGGGAGGTGTTCCTTTTGAAACATTTTTCAGTAATTCTTTAAAGAGCACATTATAACTGTTTTTATATCTGTCCTGAGTGGTTTCACTGACTCCTACAAATTTCCCCGTAACCTTTATATCGTGGGTGGCATTAAACTCATCTATCAATCTGTTAAGAGTCTCCCCTTTTGACCCGTCCATGGCATGCCAGAACGTTACAGTTTCGGCCGCGCAGGCCGGTCTTACCGGTCTTATAAACAGTGACAGGAGAATTAATAAAACGGCAAACCTTTTCATTATGAAAATTACCCCCTCTGTAAAATCGTGATGCGTGACGCGAGGATTTTTTATCGTGACCCGTAATGCGTGACGCGTGACGCGAGAGCATAACCGGATAAAATTCCTGTGCGTTTCAATTATTATAGCTCTCTTTCATGTATTTTTAATGTGAATTCTCTCACTTTTAGCAGGTTTTCACTTATATTTTACAAATTAGTCCATATTTCTACGGCAAATATACTCCTTTAGACTTACTACGACATAATTATAAAAAGGAAAAGGCCTAATCTCCGAGAAATTTTATATTATAGATATAGTAAATAAACATCGTAATGCGTGATGCGTAATGAGTGATGCGAGGGATATAGACCCGTGACGCGTGACGCGTTACGCGTCACGAGAG
>JBEHWP010000071.1:0-13790 GCA_040217665.1 Vulcanimicrobiota bacterium | reverse complement strand
ACGCGTCACGAACTAAATTATTCTAAACTTTCCAGATATCGTTCTGCATCCAGTGCTGCCCTGCAACCTGAGCCTGCTGCGGTAATTGCCTGGCGATAGGTAAAATCATGAACGTCTCCTGCGGCAAATACGCCCGGAATATTTGTATGAGAGCCATTTTTAACGACTAAATATCCTTTCTCGTCAATATCTAACTGGCTTTTAAATATTTCCGTATTGGGGCTGTGACCTATGGCTGCAAATACTCCGTCACATTTCATTTCCGTTATTTCTCCTGTTATGACATTTTTTAATTTTACCCCTTTTACTGCTTTTTCTTCCACTCCTAAAATATCTTCTACGACGCTGTTCCAGATAAATTCTATTTTAGGATTTTTCTCGGCTTTTGCCTGCATTATTTTTGATCCTCTCAATTTATCTCTTCTGTGAACCAGGTAAACTTTGCTTGCAAATTTTGTAAGGAAATTTGCCTCTTCCAGTGCAGAATCGCCTCCTCCGACTACAATGACAACCTGATCGCGGAAAAAGAATCCGTCACATGTGGCACAGGCAGAAACACCGTATCCCATAAGTTTTTTCTCTGACTCCAGGCCCAGTAATCTTGCCGTGGCACCTGTAGCAATTATGACTGTTTTTGTAAGATATACTTCTTTACCTGCCGTTATCTTAAAAGGTTTTACGGAAAAATCTACAGAATCAACATTTTTCTGTATAAAGAGGGCACCGAATTTTTCCGCCTGTTTTCTCATTTCATTCATAAGATCCGGGCCCATTATGCCTCCGGGAAAACCTGGAAAATTTTCCACTTCAGTAGTAATAGTTAGCTGTCCTCCAGGCTGATTGCCTTCGAATACTACAGGACACAGATCGGCTCTCGCTGTATAGAGGGCAGCAGTCATACCTGCAGGCCCGGAGCCTATGATAATTACTTTATATGGTTGTTTTTCTTCCATTTGTTATATACTCCTTTCTTATGTTAGCAGTCACTTGTAGAGCGTGACACGTAATGCGTGATGCGTGATGCGTATTTTCACCGGTACCGGGGGAACACAGTGGTTCGCACCTATGACTCACTTCTCACGACTCACGACTCACTTTTCACCCATCACCCTTCACCCTTCACTATCTAAAAAACTTTCAATTCTATAATATCTTCGTCACAGACTTCATAATCCCTGTTTACCCTCTGGCCTGTATATTTTTCTGACGACCCCCATATCCTTGCATACTGGAGACCGGCTTTCAGATCTTTATGAACCCTTTCGGCAAAGTCAAGGACAGTACTTCCTTTTTTCATGATAAAGGGAGCATCGAAATTTGCTTTCTGCTGATAATGAGCTTTACTGTAGACCCTTACAATATCTAAAAGTTTGAAAAATTCTTCTTTTACTTCTTCCATATTTATGCCTGATACTGCAGATGTTGTCATAAGAGGAAATCTTCCGTTGATTTCTTCTTCAAGTAATTCAAGTCCTATTTCGGAATCTTCCAGATCCGCTTTGTTTCCTATTATGAGAATTTTCTTCGGGATTATTGATGTTTCACATTCTATATCTTCCATGGTGGATAGAGGTTTTATTTTATAATTTTCTATTTTTTTTATGGATTCTTTGAATTCTTTCAGGGGATCGACTGTGAGATCTATAATAATGGAAATTGCGTCAGAGTTCCTGAGTATATTATTTAACCATGTCTCGGCAAATTCATCTGTAAAAGGAGGGATGTCTACAAGTTGAATTTTTATATTTTTATAAGTCATCATTGCCGGAAGGGGAAATCTTGTACTGTAAGGATAGGGGGCGACCTCAGAACCTATATCTGTAAGAAAGTTTATAAGAGATGATTTGCCGGAATTGGGCATGCCTGTAAGAATTATCTGTCCTGCCCCTTCTCTTTTTATATCGTATCCCATAGATTTTTTGCTTCCATGTTTTTTTGCCATATCTTTTTTTAACTGGGATATTTTTTTTCTCAGATCTGCTTTGAGCTTATCTGTCCCCTTATGTTTTGGCATAATGGCAAGCATGTTTTCTATGGCATTTATTTTTTCCTGAGGTGTTTTTGCTTCTTTGTATACCCTTTCTGCTTCATAATACTGAGGAGTCAAATTTGCAGGCATAATTTATCCATCCGTGACGCGTGACGATTGACGTGTGACGCGAGATTTTTCTTGTTAATTTATTTGCACATATAATTATATCTATTTTTTCATGAAAAATAAATAGGGCTATGACAAATATTGCTATTTCATGTTAATTATGTTACACTTTTTGTAGTACAGTCCAAATATATAGTAGAATTTTCTGGTGTATTACGCATCACGCGTCACGCGTCACGAATATATCGGGAGGAATCAATTTATGAAAGACAAAAGTATATCTGAGATAGTGTTTGACAGGGTTAAAAAAGGAGCAGAATTTGTTGCTGAAAAAGGCGGAGAATTGAGAGATAAAGCCATAAAAAGTTCGGAGAAATTTGCCCGTACTCAGGGGCTTAAACTTGATATAGATAATCTTCAGGAGAAAAAACAGAAGAAATTAAAACAGCTCAGTTACCTTGTATATAATCTTTATACTAAAAATGAAATAGCTCATCCGGAAATAAATGCAATATGCCAGGAAGTAAGAGGTATTCAGTGCCAGATAGACGAAAAGAGAATAGAAGTCGATATGATTAAGAAAAATAAAGGTGAATACGGAGCTGATTCTGATTTTTAAGGTGTATTATGTATACCTGTCCTCAATGTAACAGAAAAGTAGATTCTCTTCTGAAACAGATTTATTCCTCAGGCCAGGTCTGTAGTATCTGTTTTCAACTGGAAATAAAGGAAGGACTGCTTGAAGACCTTGAATGGCAAAAATTTCAATTGAAAACAAGGCTGGGAGAAATAATGGATAAAAGTTTCTGGGAAAAGGATTTTAAAGAAGAAAAAAAATATCTCAGAGAACAGATACAGATATGTGAAGAGAAAATAAATAAATTGAATGATGAAATCAATGAACTGGAAGATTTTAGCTAAAAGCCATGACCGGATAGGTCATAACGAAGAATGAGAATTTGTCACTCCTGTCACGGGTTACGCCTTACCCGTTACGATTCTCATATAAATCAGGAAGGAGAATGTTTGTATGCCGAGATATTGCCTTCTCTGTGGAAGCGGTAATGATAATACGACTTTATTTTGTGCTGCCTGCGGTACAGAACTGGTTGAAGATGAAATAAATATAATAGAAGAAAAATCTATAGAAACTGATTCTGTAGCTATAACCCGTGTTCCTGCTCCCGACGGAAGTGTAGGCCGTGATGAAAGGCCTTTAATGGTTATACCTGACGGCACTATTTTACGAACATATCAGGTATTTTATTTAACCTGTGGAGGTATGGGAGCAATTTATAAGGCTGTAGATCTCAATACCCAGAAAGAATATGTCATAAAAGAAGCCATGTCTACAGATTCTACAGAGAAAACCAGATTTATGATGGCTCTCAATGATGAGAAAAACAGACTCATTACTCTTGATCATCCGGGTATTGTAAAATGTCATGAATACTTTGAAGAAGGTGATTCTTATTATCTGGTTATAGAATATGTTGACGGGCAGACATTGAGTGCTATTCAGGCCGGAGTGGAACCGGGCTTTATTCTGGAAGTGGATGTGTTGAACTGGACCGTACAGCTTTCGGAGATATTACATTATCTTCATACAAGACAGCCTCCTGTCATATACAGAGACTTGAAACCGAGTAATGTTATGGTAACGCATCTTGGAAAAGTTAAATTAATTGATTTCGGTATAGCCAGGGTTTATAAGAAAGATAAGAGGATGGATACTGAAATTATAGGCACTGTAGGTTTCTGTCCTCCCGAACAATACGGGGATGGTCAGACAGATCACAGATCTGATATATACAGTCTGGGTGCCATGATGCATTCACTTATGACCAATATAATTCCCGGTTCTCAGAGTTCCAATCCTTTCGAATTCTGTTCTGTTAGAATGGTAAATCCCAATGCAAGCAGACAGATTGAAGCGATAATAAAAAAAGCTACCAGAATAGAGAGAGAAGAGCGTTACGAGAGTATGGAACATATGTGGGGAGTTTTGAACAGTGCCTATAAAAATGCATCTGAACAGTTACTCGGCATGCCGAGACTTGAAGTAGATCCTGTCAATCTGGATATAATGAGAATAGGCATAGATGAAAAAAGAAATGCCCGTTTTCTTATAACAAATGCCGGTAAAGGTACGTTAAAAGGAACAATTGCCCCTCCCGCCATGAAAGGGATTTCTATTTTTCCTCTTGAAATTAACAGTAATAAACACGTAGTAGAAATGGAAGTGGATGGATCTCTGGTTCCTCCTTATAAACAGCAGAAGATTAATATAGCTATCAAAACAAATGGAGGAAATTTTGTCCTTCCTGTTACCTTTTCCGTCGGCTTAACACCTAAACTGGCAGTTAATGTAAGTGCCCTCCAGTTTGTACTTCACAATGATCAGGTTTCTTTTTTAAAAGAAATAATCTTATTAAATAAAGGTGCTGCCACACTTGAAGGTGTGGCAAGATGTAAAGATCCATGGGTCATACTCAGTCATAAAGATTTTAGAGGAAATTTTGTGAAACTTTCTGTTCAGATAGATCCTTATAACCTGTTTCCCGGGAGATCTTATTCCAGTAAGATTATTTTAAATACCAATGGCGGAACAAAAGAAATAAATATTCAGGTTTTCTTAAGATTATCCTTTGCACATTTAGAAGATACTCTCGCCCATATAGAACAGGGAAAAGAAAAGGTTCGTTTGAGCCAGATGCTCAGAGATTTACGTGTAGAAGACCTGGAAATCAGAAAAGATATGATTCTCAGTCTGAATGAACACAGATACAGAGATCTGTTTATACCTCATTTTATGGAAGCTATGGAAAGAGATAGTGAGCCGGAGGTCAGAGAAACTGCTGCAGAAGTACTCTATACACTGTTAAATAAGGAAACAATCCCTTCTTTTATTGAAGCTTTAAGCGATTCTTCTCCTAAAGTCAGGAAAATTGCCGTAGAGGCTTTAGAAAAACTTGGAGGAGAAGAGACCTTTGAATATGTATCAAAGCTTGTAACAGATGGGAATGCTGATGTCAGAGCGGCAGCAACCAGAACTGTTGCAAAATTCGGACATAAGAAGTTTGTAGATACCATTACTCCTATAGGTAAGGCAGTTAAAGAAATGGACATAGAAACAGCTACAAGAGGATTGAAAAGTGTTCAAGATGCGGCTAAAGGTTTATGGAACAAGTTTTTGAAGAAGAAGATTGATTGATTGTTGCATGGAACAGGTAATTCTGTTCCATGCAATGAATTACGGTTTAAATATATAGACAAAACTGTTACCATAGTCTGTAACATAAAGTTTACCTGAAGAATCTACTGCTACATCACAGGGATTATTGAACTGTCCCTGTTCGCTTCCATAGGAACCTGCTGTAATAACAAGTCTCCCTTTTGGATTATATTTTTGTACACAGTAACCGTCATTTGTTACTGTATAAATATTTCCGTCTTTATCAAGTGAAAGACCTGTAAAGTTTATGCCTTTCCCCGGCCCCGGCCCGTAAGTTGCTATAGTTTTACCTTTCTGGTCCATTTTTATGATACGCCCGTTATTGGTGTCTGCTATATATATATTCCCTGTAGAATCTACTGTTATTCCCTGGGGGGATTCAAACTGTCCTGTCCCTCCTCCCTGGGTTCCCCACTTTACCAGAAAATCACCGTCTGAATTAAATTTCTGTATGCGATGATTCTGAGTATCTGCTACATAAATATTTCCGGAAGAATCTACTGCCACATCGGCAGGTGCTTTTAGCTGTCCGTCACCGCTTCCCTGAGATCCTATAAGAGAGATTACACTCCCTTCAGAATTAAATACCTGTATACGATTATTTCCTGTATCTGCTACATAAATATTTCCGGAAGAATCTACTGTTATACCTGTAGGTCCCCATCCCTGAAATTGACCTGCCGCACTGCCATTACTTCCCCAGGACAGTAAAAATTCCCCGGCAGATGAAAATTTGACTATACGGGAATTACGCATGTCTGCAACATAGATATTTCCGTCCCTGTCAATAGCTATACCCTGAGGACTGTTGAGTTGACCGTTCCCTTCTCCATAGCCTCCGAATTTTGTGACAAAATTGTAGCAATAACCCGGACTGGAAAGAAGGTAACAGCATAGAGACAGAAAAAGGAATATAAGAAATACTTTTTTCATAACAGATAAACCTCCTTATGATAGTAATTATCTATAAATAATTTCTCCGGTTCAATATAAAATTCCTTTTATCTTCAATAAAAAAAGATTTTGTAATATTAAAGAAGTTTTATGTATCAATATAAATATGAAAAAGAATGGAATTCTTTGAGCGATAAATTTTTTTAGAGTCTTATTGAACAGATTTGATTTATGTGTTATAATATATTTATGATAGAGAATATTATACTGCAAAATGGAGGCGTTTATCTATTAAATTTTACTGTAGAAAAGGTTTCAGTCTCATAGAAATATTAATTGCCATATCTCTTTCAGGTATTTTACTTGTAATGCTCTGCGGTGTATTTGTCTATGGATTGAAAGCCATCGAAAAGAGTCGTTATCGTACTACTGCTATGAATATTGGAGACAGGAAAATTACTTATGCCAGAAAGATGATAAAGGAACTGGTTAAAGAAGCTGATTCTTCTAATATAGTAGGTTCCAGGGCCTATGAGCTTCTTTCAAAGGGAGATGAGCCTAATTCTGAGGTTAAAGTTGGTGGTGTGAATGTAACATCTACTGAGACAGGGAAAATTAAGATTTTTAAAATCAGTCCCCTTGAACCTGTAAATATAGATGTCCATGGTTTTGTTAAAATAGCTGGTACAGCCAGATATGAATATAAAATGCATATGGAGGATTATAACCTGGGTGACTGTCTGAAAAAAGTCAAAGTAGAACTTTACTGGAAAGAAGAAAATATAGGTTCTACCAGTCTTTCTATTCAAAGTCTTCTTTCAGAAGATTATAAGTAATAAAGGTGATCAGGTGTATATGAAAAAACAAAAAGGTTTTACCATTCTGGAATTGTCAGTAGTAATTGTTATTTTCGGTATGTTTTTAATAGCTATTTATACTATTCTTGATGCAGGTCTTAAAGGATGGAATCTTGGAAAAAACAGAACGGAAATTCAGAACAGCGGTGAAGTACTTATAAGAAGGCTTGTTCGTGATATTACTATGGGAAGCAGGGATTCTATGGTCATTGATCCAAATGGCACCTATATCTGTGTGGAAAGTCCCATGTTAAACGGAGAATATAAATATAACCAGGATACAGCAGGTTTTCCTTACTGGCAGGGTCATGTATTATATTACCTATATCTGGATCCCGGTACTGGAAAGAAGACAATTTATCGTAATTATATAAGTCATCCTCAGAGAATTTCCCCTGTTCCTATGAGACCTGGAATCAGCAATATGACACCTCCTTCTATTCCGTCTGCAACTCACAGACCCTTTGCGTCTGATGTGGATGATTTTCAAATAACTCTGGAGGATTCTTTTATTCATCCTCTGGTAAATATAAAAATTATATATAGAAAAACCCCTGAAAAATATGATCCCAATAGTTCCGGAAGGTATTCCGTATCAGGTACTGCAGAAGGTAAAGGTGTAGAGATTTTTGAATTACAGGCTTCTGCAGAGCCGAGAAATTAAAAATATCAGTCAGGAGGCGACATAGTATGAAATTAAAAAAGAACCGGGCCGGTATGGCTCTCATAAGTGTTTTATTGCTTACAGTAATGCTGTCCATGTTAACAGTTTCCATGGTATTTATAAGTACCAATCATGCCGGTATGATGGGTAATGCAGAACAGCAGATGAATGCGCTTAAAGCTGCCGAAGGCATGGCAGAATATGCTCTCTGCCAGTTAAACAAAGACCTCAACTGGTCACCAACAAGCTCTTCACCTTCCCTGGATTTCGGAAAAGCAAAAGCCTATCTTTACTTTACATCTGCTTCTACAGAATATCTTTCCTATAATAATCTTAAAGGGAAGGACCCTGTAACCCGTTCTGGAAATGATAAGCTTGCAGGTCAGAAAGTACCTGCTTTTACGGCCGAACTTATCTGTAAAGGCACATGCGGTAATGCTGTAAAATATCTGAAGGTTATTTATCTGAGAAGCGATATTTACTCCTATCCTGTAATTGCCGACGGGAAGATAGTTATTGACGGAGGAAATGTTAAGATTTACGGTGATTACGCAGATGCGAATAATCCCGGTGGCGGAAATATTCATTCTAACTGGCTCGGATCTGGCCCCAGTATTGAAAAAGTTTCTTCTACCTGTGCTCTTGATGCAAAAGGAGGAGTTGCTTCTGCTGCAGGTAAAATTAACGGGATAGCTCCTGATGATCCCAATATAACTATAAGACCTGACCTGAAAGAAGAAGGAAAACTGCCTGTTGATCAAATTAACCCTTCCGACATTATAAGCAAACATGCCACTGAGAAAGCTGTATCGCCCGGTACCTATCTGATTTCCCCTCTTTATTATATACCGAATGATCAGGCTGTAATGAAACAGATACTGGAACATGTTAAATCTGATTCCAGCACGTATGCATTGAGCCAGCAAATGAAGGATTATTCTCTCACAAAGGTGCCAACTCCAACCAGTTTATCAGAAGCTGTTTCTATGGGCAATGTAAATACATCTGGATGGGAGTCTACCAATGGTTATAATGTTAATTACAATGTTGCTATTACAACCGTTGAAGGTGTTACCTATGATGCCAGGGAAGGTGTAATTCCTGAAGCAGAACTCGGATGGGATAAAATCAGGGTCGCATCGATTACCACTACAAGAACTATAACTGTCACTGGCACAGAAGAGCATACTCATGGTGTATGGCCTTTTAAATGGACATCTGAGGATCCTACCAGCGGTGCCGGAACTACTGTAGAGACTATTGCAGTAGACCCCGGTCTTCTTGAATTTAAACTTTCTCCCTATAACGGAAGTTTTGAAGAATACCAGCCTCCAGGCTGGTTATTAGAAAAAATTAATGGCAATAAAGCTCTTCTTGAGAGTGAACCTTTAGGTCTTGCAAAGCTGGAAGGATCGGGGGAGAATTTTACTACAACAGCCTATCTTCCTATAGATGTAGATAAAAAAAAGGGTACCAATTATACTTCAGATGAACTGGGTCTGAAAACAACTGCCACTACTACAGCAGGTGAGAATAATTCTGTAGATGTGGACCTGGGCTTTGAACTTACAGATGATATTTATATAAGCGGTACACCGGGCAGTAACGATTATACAAAAGGGCTGGACGACCTGGTAGGAACGTCTAAAAAACCGAAGATTGAAGACAACATATTCAGAATAATGGGTTTTACCTATACAGATAAAATAGGCGGCAAAACCTATAATCTTAACACTAAATTCAATTTAAATGATAAGAATATTTATTCAGGTTCCCATGTAGTGCTCGGAACAGAAGTATCGGGGAAAGGTTCTATTATTTCTAAGGGTAAGATTGCATATGTATATGACGGTATAAATAGCAATGAAATTCTTTCTATTTCAGATGATGATCTTTACATACAGACTACGAAACATGGTGAGTATAATGTAAATGGCTATCTTTATTCAAGTGATGATGTATGTATAGAAGATTTTAAAGAAGGGGGAGCCCTTGCAGGAGCTATAAAGTCGGATGGAACCGTAGAACCTGGTGATATGTTTATAAAAGGTACTTTACTGGGAATGAATTCACATAAAGATACAGACGGCGATGCCAATGATAATGATTCCATCAGTATTAAAGGGGAAAGAGATAAGATTTTTATCCATGACTCCAGCGGATGGCGCAGACTGGCTGATGTAAGACCCGATGGTTTCTCTGTCAGAATCGGAAGCTGGTTTGAATTGAATTAGTATTTTTAATAAAAAAAAGCGGTCTTTCGACCGCTTTTTTTTAATTAAGCTCAAACCAGCTCATTCTTCTTACACGGAAATAATCTCCTCTCATGTCTGTCAGCAGGCCCCAGCCATACGAGTTATAGGTGAATATTTTATTCTTATTGTTTGTAATTCTGATAGATTCATTCCCATGATCATCTGTTCCGCTATTATTACAGTTCAGTCCTATAATAGAGCCATTTATGTGCATATCCGGTTCAGATCTATCTGAAGAACTAATTATTACTGCTCCGGCAAGAGCACCTTCCGGGTCGAATTCTTCCAGAGACACGTCATCGTCAGAATATAGATACCCGTTTATGTTATATTTACTGTTAGGCGTAGTCTGTATTATAAGATCGTCTTTTGCTATACATGTAATTTTACTGCTTTCAATCCCTTTATGAAGGAAGGCTATTTTACCTTTTGAAACCATAGCTCCCTGACCTTCTACATTTACTCCGAGAATTAAATTGGCATTCGAATATATTGTATGTCCTTTCATGTCCATGGACGCGTCCACTGCATATGTTTTATTATTTATATTGTATACAAAACCCATTATACGGAAGATATCCTCGTCTGTTCTGGCGGCTTTTCTTGTCTCTCTTAAATCCGTATCTTCTTCAATCGGATCCAGACGTCTGGCTGTTTTATAATCATCACAGACAAGGCTGTTCAAGTCTTTTGTTATATCGTCTGAACCTGCATCGGCACTGGCTATATATAAATCTTCAGTCAGAGAGAATTTACCGTCAATTATGTGCATTGCTTTACCGTCTATTACAGTTTCTTTACCTATTGTAAAGTCTGAAGCTATTCCGTTTTCGTTATAACCTGACGGATAAAATCTGGCTACTTTACAGTCAGTGTCCAGCTGAGCGAGTCCTATATCTTCTGTCCCTTCAATCAGACCATCTTTTATAAAACTGGCAAGCAGAGGCTGTACATCAACCGATATAGTACTGTAGGCGCCTTCGTTTTCTTTATAATCTCCCGTATTGGGATCATACGTTCCTTCACTTTCTGCCGCCTCGTCAGCATAGGTATATTCCGGTTCAACTGTGGTTGCCCAGTATATGATATTATAGGGAGACAGTGTAAATGTGGAACTTGAAACACCAAGCTGGGAAGGACTGTATTCCCTGGAAACAGACCCTGAAGCACTTTCCGGTCTGGTCACAGTTTCATACCATGAGTGTTGATTGCCATATTCATCTACAGAGGTTCTGAGTTCGTTATGTACACTTGTACCTGTTATTTTGAGTGATACGCCTGCAGTTATCTTTGTTCCTTTTATCGTATCCCATCCTCTGGGGCCATAGTCTGGATCGGTATTTTTTTCTCTTATATCCTTTGTTACTCCTTCTACATCTGTATATCTGACATGATAAGTAGTTTTGATGTTTACGGTGTTCCATCCATTTGTTTTACTTTTTACCATGTCATGAATTGCGCTCTTAAAATCGGAACTCCTTTTTGCCGCCCCTAACAGTGGTTTTTCCAGATATGTAGTGTTCATAATTTTAAGCATTTTTGACCTGTCATCCGGTATGTAGAGGAGGGGAGTAATAAGAAATGTTCCTGAACCTATTTTAGATGTACTGCCTCCCGATGCATCCATGATTTTATCAGGAGCCATAATTTTATTGTTTATATCCATTTTTTCAAAATCTACAAGCCCGTATTTTCCGAGATTTTCTTTTATTCGCAATTTATTCGGGTCATCCCGGTTCAATGCAATTTTACCTGCAGCAGATGCAATACCTCCATGGGCATTTACTATATCCAGGTTATTGAGCTGTTCTATACTGTTACCTTCACCATTCCAGTTGGAATGAAAATTTCCAGGCATAATATGTGCGTCTGATGAAGAATAACCTCTGATATCTACATTTCCACTGCCGTTAAATATTATTTTTCCCTGTGAATTAAGTGAATATGGATATACGTCATCTCTTACAAAAATAACCTTTACATATTTTACAGTTCTTCCTGCCTGACCTTTACATATAATTTCTGCCGAGTAGGCAGGGATTGTTCCGTTATTAAGTACTGTATCTCCTGTATCGGCTCTTTTTACACATGTCGGAGATGTCAGGTTATTATAAGAGCGATATTCATTCCCCGTAAAGGTTATACTTCCTGTCGCCCCTTCCAGAGATATGGTCATATTATCGTTCGGATCTGTTCCTCCGATACCCCATTTCGGATTTTTGTTAAGCTCTGCCAGAGCACATTCTGAAATTGCTTCTGCTGCTTCGAGAGCTCTTGTCTTATCTTCTACATTTCCCATCATCTGTAAATAATTTGTGCTTATAAAAACCATTGATATTGTAAACATTGCTATAAGGGCTGTAAGCATCAGCACTGTAACCATTGCGATACCATTATTATTTTTTATAAAATTCATAAATGTGTCCCCCTTTTGCAAAATTTAAGAGCACAGGAATTTTCATTTTTGTTGCCGCAAAATAAAGCTTTATATAAAACCTGTGTAAATGCAATTTATCTAAATAATTTAATTTTTCGGTTCTACAGAAGCCTGCATCTCACCGAGTTCTACTCCTTTATTTTCTGCCGTTCCTGATACTGAATACCGGGATATATCCTGATTGGGATTTTTATGCTGTTTTGTTTGCAATTTACGGCATAAAAATTTTATATTTACAATATTGTCTTTAACATCTATATTAAATTTTTCCACATTGGCCAGTACTGCTTTATGTTTCGGTGTAGCCGAATTATCGTCAGGAGAGGTCATATCATCAATGACAGGTATGTAAATCTGCGGAGACGTCCTCTGGGGATGGTCCATGTAATGACGATATAATCTGTCATTATTTTTATAATAGATGATATATCCGTTCCAGTAAGGAATACCTGTTTCAGTCTGATTGTATGTATATTCTCCGTTAAGTACGGGAGTTTCAAAACATACAGACTGACAGTTCGGATCGATAATTACGGAACTCAATGAGGACATGGATAGTTCTCTGACCATTCTTCTGAGTACTATTTCTCCGTTTCCCTGAAGATCCGATCTTCTATGTCCTATGTTCCATCCTTTAAGTCCTGCATCCAGAATAGTATAAACAGCTAGCATTATAAAAGAATACAGTACAATAACAACTCCCAGTTCAAGCAGGGTAAATCCCTTCAAGCTGAATTTAAAACTATATTTCATTTTCATTTTTTAACCTCATAAAAAATATAATACTATGACATCTCCCGGCTCAAGCAGAGTAAATCCCTTTAAGCTTAATTATAAGCATGTAATAAAAGCTTTCCTCCCGTCACGCGTCACGCGTTACGCGTAACGAGAGCATATATGTATTATTTACGCTCACCTCAGTAAAACTTAATGTAAAGGCCAGTTTTTTCCTCTTGAAACGATACTTTCCAGTACAACTTTTTGAGGCCCTACTCTTTCTTCTTCCCACGTTACTTCTACTCTGATTTTTTTTACCCATAAATCATAATATACCACGGAAAGTGTATAGTAATAATCTGCAGAGCCTGTTACTGTAACTGTGCCTTCGGCTTTTAAAGACACAGGCGCCGGATCAGGCCATATGGTATACAGAGTACTGTCTCCTGCAACTGAATTGTCATCAATTGTAACTGTTTTGACCGATGTATCTCCGTCTGTGATGATTTTTCTTAATTCATCACCTGTTATTTTAGTTCCCTGAACTGCATTCATAAGCCTTCTGACCTGTACAATTTTTTTATCTGCAATATTAAAAGCATCGGTTCTTAAACGCCCTTTATTAATAGCATT
>JBEHWP010000070.1:0-13851 GCA_040217665.1 Vulcanimicrobiota bacterium | reverse complement strand
AGTATTTTCACCTATAACTCCATAGCCGTCCATAGCGGATCTTGCAAAAGGTGGAACATTTATCCCGGAAATTATATCCCGGGAAATAACTCTTCCTGAAGCTTCAAGTATATGAACCTTCTCTTCTTCTAAAATTTCTTTTATTGATGAAAAACAGATTTCCATTGCTTTATCGAGTGTTATAAGAGAACCTATAGGTTTCATATCACGTCTCCTCTATTTAAAAATTTCCATAACCATATGTCCCAGTTCAGGTAAAACAAGTTTCTCCATGGCAAGGGTAACTGCCTTCGGCGAGCCCGGAAGACATATAACAAGGGTGCTCCCTGCAACGCCTGCCATTGCCCTGCTCATCATAGCAGCAGTCCCTATTTCCTGATAACTGAGGTAACGGAAGAATTCTCCGAAACCGTCAAGTTTCTTATCAAGCATTTCCTCTAAAAGATTAACCGTTATATCCTTCGAAGAAATACCTGTACCTCCGTTAAATATGATTACCTCTGCCCGAAACCATGTCAGTTCGTTTTCCACAAAGGTTTTTATAATATTCGCGTCATTTTCTATAATGATCGAATCCACTACCTTATGGGAATGCTTTTCCAGTATTTCTCTTATAATTTTCCCAGATATGTCTGTTTCCTTTGTCCTGGTATCACTTACCGTTACAACCAGAGCTTTTACGATTTTACGGGATTTTTCTCTATGCTCTTCAAGACTCATGTAACTGACCTCCTTAATATTGACTTTAATATTGACTTTATTTGAATGAATTATATAACGTTCGACAAAAAAAAACAATGAGATAAAAATTTAGTAAAAATAATGCATTCACATAGGATTTTCCATAATAAAAAAAGAAGTATTTGTTGTGATAAAATTACTGAAATAAGTATAAATAATAATCTATCGGAATAGTTCTACTCGTGAAGGAGTCATTATATGACAATATTTACAACAGAAAGGTTAATAATAAGAAAAGTAGAAGAAAAAGATAGTCTTTTATTTTACAGGCTGTGGAAAGACGGTAAAGTCATGAAATTCGTCGGTTTTCCGAAAGGACTGAACATAACGGAAGAAGAAATAAAAGATGGGATCCTCAAGCAGTCTGAAGATGAATATAATAAACCCCTTGTTATTCAACTGAAAGAAACAGGAGAAACAATAGGAGAATGCAAGTTAGGACTGCCTGATAAAAACGGAATTTCCGAAACAGATGTAAAATTATTACCTGAGCTTCAAGGGAAAGGCTATGGTAAAGAAATAAAAAAAGGTCTTGTAGATTACCTTTTTACTCATACCGACTGTTCTGGTATAAAGGCAACTCCCAATAAACTGAATATAGCCTCACAGAAAATACAGGAAGCAGTCGGTGCCAGTAAGGCAGGAGAAGGTTCATATAAATTCCCGGACCATATGAGAGAATATACGGAAGAAGTTCATTTTTATATTTATGTCTTATACAGAAAAGACTGGGAACGTTATAAAAATAAAGGAGAATAATTATGCCTACAGTAACAGAGCAGGAGAAACATCATGACGAAGAAATATATTTTCAGGATAAAAATATTACCATAACGAGTAAAAAAATATCTGTAAAAAAAAGAACCTATATTTTTTACCCTGTAACAGTTGAAATGCCTTTATCACACATATGTTCCTGTGAAGTAAAAACCCTTCATAAAGGTGATCCGTGCCGTCCTGCCAGCAATTATAAATTCTCTCTTGTAATATTTTTACGTAAAGAAATGAAATGGGAAAAGCTTCTTTCAGGTAAAGACAGGAATTGCCTGGATATGGTACAGTCTATCTTGACAGATGCCATTGGTAATCGCTATAATAGGGGAAATTTCTGAGAATCGTAACGCGTAACGCGTGACAGGAGGAGCAATTTCTCATACTTCGTTGTGACTGAAATGGTCATGGCATTTTTTGTAAATATTAAAGAGGAAGTTATGGATAATATAAAGGGAAACAGACCACATATAAAATTGTGTAATTTCCAGAGCCGTTATTTTCAGGCCAACTTCTTTGTATCCTCATTTTCTGTCATAGAAAGGCAGGAAAATTCCTCTTTAATTCTGAAAGATTCTTCTGAAAAACCCTCCAGAATCCTCACAAAATACAACAACACCATAACTAGACAGGGGCTGCCAGTTAATGCCCCTGCAGGAAAGTAATCTATTTTCTTTCTGACAGTCCCGTGAATAAAAATCATAATTTATATATTTAGATTCATAATGGTTTGTTGCATAACAATCTATAATTAGTAATTTGAGCAGAAATTAAGCTATCGTCACGGGTGACGCGTAACGATTTTCATATAAAAAAGGAGCTATAAAAATGAAAATTCTTGGTATACATACAAAATATTTTAATTTCCAGAGCAGAGAAAAAGCAATGGAAGGAGCAGAAGTAATTTCAGATGGCAAACACAATATAGACAGAGAATGTCTCGTTATATTTATATCTGTGGAAAAAGAAGACGAAGAGTCTCCTTTTTCAGTGGCAGAACAGCTTGTATCCGATACAGTTAAAAGGTCTGAAGTTCTCGGAGTAAAATCCGTAATAATCTATCCCTATGTCCATCTTACGGAAAACCCCGCTTCACCTGCAGTTGCCCTGAAGGTTTTAGATGAGATAGAGAAAAAACTTTCCGGGAAAGTAGAACTATTCCGCGCACCTTTCGGATGGTATAAATCATTTGAGATCTCATGCCTGGGACACCCGCTATCTGAATGGAGCGGCAGATATTTTCCCGGTAAGAATGTTAAAAGAGCTGAACAATTAGAAAGAAAAGGCAGTGAATTCATCCGCTATATCATAGCAGATCTGAAAGGGAATACATATGAAGTAAACCCTGAAAATTTCAGAGATTGCCCTGTATTTTCAGAAAAAGAAGAAATTTATTCCCTTTTAAAACAGTTCGTCTCAAATGAACTTTCTTCAAAGTCTCAATCGGACTCTGTTCCGAAACACATAGGCTATATGAAAAAACATGAACTGGTAGATTACTGTGATGTTTCTGAAAAAGGGCATTATAAATGGTATCCCAAAGGACTCTTAATTCAGAAGCTCATAATGGATTATGCAGGTAAACTTGCAGTGGAATGGGGTGCTTTTGAGATGAAAAATCCCATTGTCATAAGAGGGGATCATAATATAGTGGGAGAGCTTATGGGAGAGTTCCACGAAAGGGATTACAGAGTTGACGGAGGGAGAGGCATATCATATCTGCGCTATGCGTCAGATCCCCTTGCCTTTCCTTTTATGCAAAAAGTAAGATTCAGTCTCAAGCAGACACCTCTTAAGGTCTATGAAGAAGCAACATGTTTTAGAAATGAACAGGACGGTGAAGTAAGCGGCCTCAAGAGGGTAAGAAATTTTATGATGACAGACATGCATGCAGCATGTGCCACAGTAGAACAGGCAAAGGAAGAATTTGAAATACTCTGTTTAAAATTTGCTTCTCTCATGAATGATATTATTGCTCCAGGACGATGGGTTCTGGGCTGGGAAGGAACAGAAGAGTTTTTTGAAGAAAATAAAGAATGGCTTGTAAATACGGGGAAAAAGATGAAAGTGCCGGCATTTTTTAAACTCATGAAACATATGAGCCATTATTATGCTATGAAAAATGAATTTCAAACGATTACGGAAGACGACTCAAACGTTCAGGTAAGTACAGTTCAATGGGACGTAAAAGACGGAGAGCGATTTAACATAGGTTATATAAATAATAAAGGTGAAAAAATTCCATGTCCTGTAATTATTCATGCTTCAAGCTTCGGAAGTATAGAAAGAACACTCTGTTCCCTTCTGGAAAATATAGCTATTAATGAAAAGTCGGGAATTGTTCCAATGTTCCCACTGTGGTTGTCTCCGACACAGGTAAGGATTATTCCCGTATCGGAAGAATATCTTCCTTTTGCATCGGAACTGTGCAAGAAAATCAGGAGTCATAATATAAGGGTCGATATAGATGACAGAGGGGAAACAGTCGGTAAAAGCATAAGGAAGGGAGAGCAGGAATGGATTCCATATATGCTTGTAGCAGGGGAAAAGGAAAAATCGTCAGGTCTTATTACAGTAAGAAAGAGAGAAGATAGGAGTCAGGAGACGATAGAAGTGGAAGATTTTATAGAGATGGTAAAAAAGAGGACAGAAAATATGCCTTTTCGGCCTCTGCCGTTGCCTGTATTTTTGAGCAGAAGACCCATGTTTTAAAGGTAACATGTCTAAGAACCTGTTCAAAAAGTCATAAAATGCCTTCCATTGGTGAGGCTCTTTTGAAAAATCTATAATCCTCGTACAACTGTAAAAATTTGCACTGAAAGTCATTATAATATATAATATCTAGGAGGAGGCGAAAAACATGAAGATTGATGAAAAAAATAAAAAAGAAGTAATAGACGTAATGAACAGGTATGCCAGTGCGAGTGAAGCAAAAGATGTGGACGGTATAATGTCTCTTTTTCCCTCTGATGATAATAATATAATAATCTATGGTTCGGGGGCAGATGAAAAACGTATTGGGCCGGAAGAAATAAAGGCTCAAATGGAAAGGGATTTTTCCCAGGCAGATTCTATGGCCCTTATATATGACTGGTATTCTGTAGAGGGTACGGATAATGTAGCATGGTTCAGCGCCGATGTTACTGTAAGTGCCACTGTTTCCGGCAAAAAAATGACTCTTCCTGCAAGATTTACTACTGTACTGGAAAAACGTAACAGTAAATGGCTTATGGTGCAGGGTCATTTCTCCATACCGGCATCAGGTCAATCGGAAGGAGAATCCTTTCCCGGGTAATAAGTATAAATAATATTCCCTGTAAAAATAAAGGCCTGCTTTATAGCAGGTCTTCATTTTCATTAAAAATAACTATTTAAACCATTTGCCCTGCAATGTTACAGGTACATAGTTTTCAATATAAGAAATGGCACTCACAGAATCAGAAATTACAGAATAAAGTTTTCTATAATCTGATCTTGCAAAATTTTCACTGTACATATGTTCGAAAAAATCAATTAAATGTTCATAGTAATCGTCAATATTCAAAAAAACTACAGGTTTATTGTGAATCTGCAACTGTTTTAAAGTCAAAATTTCACATATTTCCTCAACAGTGCCAAAACCTCCGGGAAGAGCAATAAAACCATCTGAAATATCTTCCATGATTTTTTTTCTTTCTCTCATATTTTCAGTAACAAAAAGTTCGTCAGACTCATTATAGGCTATATTTTTTTCTTTCAGAAAAGACGGTATGACACCTGCCACATAACCTCCTTTAGAATGGACTGCCTTTGCAACTGCTCCCATAAGTCCTATATTTGTCCCTCCATATACAAGAGTCCATCCTTTAAGACCTATTATTTCTCCAAGCTCTATGGCTGCTTTGAAAAAGGAAGGTTTCACTCTGTCACTTGATGAACAGTAAATACAGATTTTTTTCATATTATTCTCCTGAAAATTTTTATATAAAATATACAACATCCGGGAAATTCTGGCAAGATTTTATTTTATACAAAAATTTCACAGAGAATATAAGATCGTAAAGGCATATTTAAAAGCAACATCTGTACATATTATAAAAAATTAAAGGAAAATTACCTGCCAGAAAAGAATATTAAAGAATATAGATAGTAAAAAGAACAGAATATTATTAACTATTCACTTTTTTAATAATATTACTGGTAATAACAAAAGGAGATTTTATATGAATTTCATTATCCCCCTTAATAAAATGGAAGAGGCTTTGAGCAAAGGATTATACGGTGTCCTCAGAGAAGCAATATTAATAGGAGACGATACATTGACTAAAGGAGGAAAAGTAATAATAGAAAAGCAAACAGGCACAGTTCCTGAAGTAATTCAAATATTTGAGAAAAAAGAAGATATGATTAAATGGTTCGAAAATTTTGCAGGTTTTAATAAATAGAATGACCCGATGTGAGCCATTCTATAATCATATAAATTTTCACTTTAAGGAAGAAGTTCTTTTACTCTCTTCAGTTCTTCTTCTGCATCATCTATGAATTCTTTGATAATGTCCTTTACAGACTTTATATTCTTTATAAGTCCCACACTCTGTCCTGCCATCAAAGAACCGCTATCAACATCGCCGTCAACAACAGCATTTCTCAGTCCTCCGACCCAGAAGCTTTCTACTTCAAACTGGGCTTTTTCTCTGGTTATTTCACCTCTTTCAAGTTTATGTAAAAGTTCAAGCTGAAGTTTACCGAAATCTTTCATACTTTTATTCTTTATTGCTCTCACTGCCACAACAGGTAATTTGGAATCATACTGAGGCGTCGCAATAGCCTGTCTGGCTCTTGCCTTAATAAAAGCTTCTTTAAACTTCGGGTGAGCAGTACATTCTTCACTCATGACAAAACGTGTTCCGAGCTGACATCCGCACGCACCCATAAGCAGAAGATGGGCCATCATCTTACCTGTGGCTATACCGCCTGCAACAAAGACAGGAAAATCCCTCATATCAAAAAGAACATCCTGAAGAAGAACAGTAAGAGATACATGGCCTATATGCCCCCCTGCCTCACTTCCTTCCAGTATAAGAGCATCTACTCCGAAATCTATCTGTTTTTTCGCTATGGATTTTTCAGAAGCAAAAGACATGACTTTCTTTCCTGTTTCCTTCATAATTTTCACATCTGATTTTTTAGGAAAACTTCCTGCAAAAATTACAAAAGGAACTTTTTTTGATAGAAGTATTTTATAGTGTTCCCTGTAATTGGGAGCTATAGTTATTAAATTAACAGCAAAAGGTTTATTCAGTTTTTCCAAACATCTGTCGATTTCATGTTCAAACAGTTCTGACGGCATATTCCCTCCGGCAAATACAGGAAATGCTCCGTTATCACTTACCGATTTCACCAGTTCATAAGTACTTACCCATGTCATACCTCCGGAAATTATAGGGTAATCAACAGAAAGAAACTCCTTCCCTCTTTTCCATATCTCATCAAGTATTTTCATAATTATTCTCCTCTGAAAGTAAAATGTCCATAAAAATATACTCCAAAATATATTATAATGCAAGTCAAAGAAAAGAATGAAATTTATAGTATATAAATATAATAATTCAAACAGGAAAAAGGTTTATATTTATAGAATTTATTTTAAAGGATATTCATACTTATAATTTATGATGAATAAAAGGAGGATTTATTATGGTGAAAAATATTCTGACATGTGTTCTGGTTTTAGTAATCTTATTATCTAATTTTCAGACAGTCATGGCAGGAGACCCTGTATCTGCTCAGGAGTGGGTCAAAGCAGGGAAAAAATCTCTTGATAGTAACAACACAGAAAATGCTTTATACTGTTTTGAAAAAGCAACAGAACTTGATCCTTATTATGCTGAAGGATGGTATTACATAGGGGTAGCCTGCTATAGAATTAACGGAAAAACAACTGATATGGAACTGAAAGCATATAAGAAGGCCCTGGAAATTAATCCTGCCTATGAAAAGGCATGGTTTGCCAGAGGATGGGCTTTATATGATGCAGGGAAATATACGGAAGCTATTGAGTGTTTTGATAAAACTCTGGACATAAACCCTGACAATAAAGAAGCTAAAATAAAAAGAGAGGCATCATTAAAGGCATTAAATAAATCCGGTTCACCAGGAGAAGTAACGATAAATGCTATAAAAAACGGAACCTATAGAATTTACTCCAGAGCTTTCCCTGAACCTGTCAGACTTATTGACGGTAAATATGAAGTAGAATCATCGGGAGGTTATCCTCTCAGTGTTGTAATATATTCTCAGGATAAGATAGCTCTCGGAGATTTGAATGGTGACGGAAAAAAAGACGGCGCTGTAATTCTCGTTTATTCAACAGGCGGAAGTGGCTCTTTCAGGGTTCTTGAGGCTGTAATAAACCAGAAAGGGAAAACAGTTAATGTTGCATCCACCGATCTGGGAGACAGGGTTATAGTGGAAAGCATTTCAATAGCTTCAGGAGAGATCATTATAAAAATGATTACTCATGGGCCGAATGACGGAGCCAGTAATCCTACTGTCAGGAAAACGGTAAGATACAGGCTTAATGGGGAGGAATTAATAGAAAATAAATAACTTGACAGATTTTTTCTTATGTGATATTATCTACTAAGTTCTTAGTACTAATTAATTAAGGGGCACAAAAAAGGGGATAAAACCATTAATAAAAATAATTATTTACATCTGGGAGATCTGGAATTACAGATCATGAATATTATCTGGGATAAAGACAGGCCCTGTTCCGTGAGTGAAATACATGAAACCCTTTATCCTGAAAACAAAAGGGCCTATACTACCATTATGACAATAATGGGTAATCTCTACAAAAAAAAGGTTCTTGAGAGAAAAAAAGAAGGCAATGCCTATCTTTACTTTCCTGTAAAGAAAAGAGAAGAACTGGCCGTAGGATTAATAAATAAAATAACAAAAGGGTTTTTCAAAAACAATATCGCAGAATTTTTCAGTTGTTTTCTTAAATCGAAAGATCCTTTAAGTGAGCATGAAATAGAGGAACTTAAAAAGAAAGTAGAAAATTACGAGGAAGAGTTAAAAGATAAATTTTAACTCTTTTTGCATAAATTATTTAGATAAATGTCTTCAGATAAAATGTTATCTAAAGCTTTTAAATTATAAAGAAAGTTTTCGGAGAGAAAATGGCAGATTTTTTGGTTATATTTTTCAAAAAAATTGTTTATATGAATTTAAATCTCCTGTTTGCCACAGGATTTGCATATATAATAGCCGGCCGCATAAAAAACCCCGGCGTAAAATATATGATATGGTCAATGGTAATAGTGCACTTTATATATGATTTGCTCTGTTACAATCCAACGTGTAATGTCTTATATAAACTCCCTGAACATGGATATCTGACAATAGGGGCAGGATGTTCTGTTAATACGATGAAGATAATAAGAGCTTCATTAAGTGATACCTGTTACAGAGAGATAACCTGCGGAGATATAGCAGCTTCCAAATTAGGCATAGAGAAAACTGTTTATATAAGTTTTTTTATTCTTTTATCCGGTATTTATCTTATAATAAATAATCTCATAAAATATATTACCTTCAGAAAAAAACTTTTAGAAACATGTTCTGAATACACAGATGACAGTCATATAAAATTCAGTGATTATATAAATACACCTCTCGTATTCGGCTTAATAAAACCTGTCATTATATTACCTCTGTCACTTAAATGTCACTGTAATGAAGAAGAATTAGAGGCTATTATAAATCATGAAAAAGCTCATATAAAAAGAAAAGATCATATTATTTTTACACTTTTACAGATGATGAAATCATTATTCATCTTTGTATTTCCTCTCGGCATAGCAATAAAAAAACTGGAAGAAGCAGAAGAGTACATATGTGACAGAATGGCCGTAGAAAAGATAAAAGAGAGGAAATCTATAGCCAGTGCCATGTTGAAACTGGTTACATTTCAGAACCGTGTGCAGAAAATTGCTTATGACTGTCCGTCATTTGCAAGGAATAAAAAGATTATAGAAGGAAGATTGAAGAATATTTATTCAAAAGAATATAAAAAAAATTTCCTGTCTTATTTGAACTGTGCAGTAATATATTCATTGAGTTTTGTATTTCTGTTCGGCTTCAGTATATTTTAATCACTTTTAAGAGTTTATTAAGCAATTAATTTTTTTAAATCAAATTACTAAGTTATTAGTAGACCATAAAAAAGGAGGTGCTTATTTTTTCACTAAAAAATACTAAGTTATTTATATGAGAATCGTCACATGTAACGCGTGACAGGAGGAACAAATTCTCATTATTCGTTGTGAACGAACCGGTCATGGACGTTAGTAGAAAATTAAGGAGGAATATGTAAAATGTTATGCAAAAAATTATTCACTATGTTTCTGGTATGTTTGATGTTTACGGCTCTTGCCACATTCGGTAGCTGTGAGGAAATCTCTCCTCCGTCCGATGCAAAAATTATGGATTTAAGCACTGTTTCAGGAGAAGAACTGGCAGGTATTTCAAAAGACCCGTCTGCAGCCGGGAAAATGATATTTTATGCACCGAAGGATTACGAATTGACTGTCAATTTAGCTATATCAGGCACAGTAGCTTCATTGCAGGACAATGAGAAACCTGTAAAAATAAAATTCCATATACCTGTATATGTTTATTTTCCGTCCTGCGGTGACCCTGTTTTTTCAACAGACGGTAAAACATGGGAAACTGGAGATAAACTATTTTCCGGATCTATTTCCTGCGGTTTTGCAGGAGATAAAGAAAAAAATGACGGAAAAATCACATCCAATTTCTCTTTTGAGCTTAATCTGAGATCTGAAGGTAATAATTGAACATAATATAATTTCGTGATGCGTAATGCGTTATTAACCCTTTGCATCACGCATCACGATTTACGCATTAATAGGATCATAAATTTTCCGGCAGAGTCCGACCAGAGACAGATTTCAGAGATGGGCACTAACTTATCTGTAGCGGTATTGAGTTAATTCTAAATAATACATATATGTTCTGATGAACAGAGTTTATTTCCCTATTCATATGACTTATATATGTGAGAACAGAGTTCATTTAAACTGTTCTCATCCAGAAAACCTTCTGCTGCTCCATGAGAACCTATTTTATAAGAAGCGAATACAACTGCTTTCTTTATAGCTTCATAGGGATCGCCTGTTTTATTGTAAAAATGAACAAAAGATGAAAAAACGGCGTCTCCCGCACCGATTGTATTTACGACATCTCTTGTATAAACTGCAGGTATTCTTTCTATAAAATTATCTCTTTTCACAGAGAGAAGAACTCCCTCTCTTCCAAGGCCTACAGCTATAATTTCAGTGCCGTAAACATTTAATAATTCTTTTACCCATTCTACAGGATGACACGGAAGACCTTCATCACTCATGAAAAGAATATCTGCATATCTCATAAAATCCTGATTATATCCGTCATAAAGATTTGAAATTACATGAACATCCGTGGCAATTACTTTATTCATTTCTTTTGCTTTTCTCAAAAAGGGTCTTGAAAAATTAATATTACAGAGCACTGTCAGAGAACAATCCTTTATTGCTTCTAAAAAAAGCTCTTCCGGATATACATATTCCTGTATATTCTTGAGATCCACATGGATCTGACGTTTTCCGTCTTTATCGAATAAAATAACAGACTGTGCGGTTTTTTCTATGGATTGTAAGACATAATCTCCTGAAATATTATCTCTATGAAGTGTTTTTCGCACCACCTCTCCAGCCAGGTCTCTGCCTGTAACAGAGAGAAAATTTACTTTATTGCCAAATACAGTAAGAGCTTTTGCTACATTATATCCTACAGCCGATACAGTGCTGTTTACACCGAAAAAAGGATATCTTACAGGGAAATATGGTATGGGAAAACCATCTATCTGTAATGTAGTTTCTATATTTATAAGTCCCGATACGAGTATATTGTTCAATCCATTCACCTCAATAATTTTATCTGTAAAAAAAACCTGTATTTACAGGCTTTCTCCGGTAACATAAAGAGTATAATGGAAAAATTCTAAATTGTAAAGAATTATAGTCATTTTCAATTTAATCAGAGGTGAATATAAATGATACATAACTGCTCTCGTGACGCGTAACGCGTAACGCGTGACAGGAGGAATAAACTATAAATACATAGAATTTTATATATAGAAATAATCTATGAAAAAACTGATAAACAGGGGAATGATCAATTTTGTCCGGCAAACTTGGATTCAAAAAACATTTTCTCATAGAAATACTGGAGCACGAATGTTCTGTTTTTCTCCTTTCAGAAAGCGAGAATTTTGTCCTGAAAGGATTAATTTACACAAAACTGGCTCCTTTACTTGATGGTACAAAAAATGAAGACGAAATAGTAGATACTCTTATAGACACCTTATCTCCTGTAGAAACCTATTACTGCCTCAGAAGAATGAAAGATAAAGGATATATTACAGAAGAGTAACCTCAAAATTTTTGAAAACCAATTTCTACATGTAATATTGACATTTTATATACCGAATGGTATACTAATAATATTATGGATAACAAAGAAAACATATTATCATGTGCATTAAAACTCTTTTCTTCACGGGGGTATGACTCTGTCAGCGTACAGGAGATTGTAGAATCTGCAGGCATAACGAAACCTACACTCTATTATTATTTCGGCAGCAAGGAAGGGCTTCTGGAAGCACTTATAGAGACAAATTTCAATCGTCTATACGATATAACAAAGGAAGCTGCCATGTATAACGGCGACCTTCCCCTTACTCTCTATAGAGTGGTAAAGGTTCACTTTATGTTTGCCAGAGAAAACAGCAATTTTTACAGGATGCAGTTATCCATGTGGTTTGCTCCTCCCGAGAGTGCTTCCTGGAAAATAATTGCCCGTTTCAACCAGAGACACTTCAATATTATAGAAGAAATGTTTATTGCAGCCTCCCAGCATCATGGAAACATGAAGGGAAAACATAAAGCACTGGGAGCTACGTTCCTGGGAATGATAAATACCTATACAGGGCTTGCCCTGAACGGATACACCGAATTAAACGATGAGCTGATATACAGGGCTGTGCAGCAGTTTATGTACGGAATTTTTTCATAATTTTTTTGCCTTCAATATACTATATGGTATACAAAATAAAATCCTCGTGTCACGGGTTACGCGTGACGCGTCACGAATAAAGGAGGAATTACAATGAAAGATTCAATTTTCTATCACATTTATCCCATAGGTTTCTGCGGTGCTCCGAAGGAGAATGATTTTTCTTCTCCCGTAACCGAAAGGCTGAATAAAATTTACGACTGGATTCCCCATTTAAAAGAACTGGGTATTAATGCTATTTATGTGGGTCCTCTTTTTTCATCAACCGGTCATGGTTATGATACGGCCGATTTTTATCAGGTAGACATAAGGCTCGGAAGTAATGAAACTCTGAAAAATATAATAGATGCTCTGCACAGAGAAGGTATAAAGGTAATACTTGACGGTGTATTTCACCATACGGGAAGAGATTTCTGGGCTTTTAGAGACGTAATAAACAACAGGGAAAATTCTCAGTATTGCAGCTGGTTTTCGGGACTTTCCTTCGGAGGGAAAAGTCCTTATAATGATCCTTTCACATATGACACATGGAACGGCCATTATAATCTGGTAAAACTCAATCTTAACCACTGTGATGTAAAAAATCATATTTATTATGCGGTAAAATTCTGGGTCGATGAATTTCATATAGACGGTCTCCGTCTTGATGCTGCAGACTGTATGGATATAAATTTCCTGAGAGAATTTTCCGATTTCTGCCATGGCCTCAAAGAAAATTTCTTTATGGCAGGAGAAGTAATCCATGGTGATTACAGAAAATGGATTGACGAAGGTCATCTGGATTCTGTAACTAACTACGAATGTTATAAAGGATTATATTCAAGCCATAATGATAAAAATTATTTCGAAATTGCCTTCTCACTGAACAGGGAATTCTGTGATGAATACGGTCTCTATAAAAACCTGCCCCTGTACAATTTTGTGGATAATCATGATGTGGACAGGGTTGCATCAACCCTTAACAATCAGTCACATCTGTATACTCTCTACGCCATTTTATTTACCATGCCCGGTATTCCGTCAATTTATTATGGTAGTGAATGGGGCATGGAAGGGAAAAAAACAAACGGAAGCGATGATGCATTGAGACCTTGTATTGATCTTCAGGAAGTAAAATTCTGGAAACATACAGGACTGTTCCGATATATAAGCAGACTGGCTCATATACGCCGTAATTCCAACGCACTCCTTTATGGTAATTACGAACAACTTCATGTA